>JBILBT010000288.1:0-3940 GCA_044353545.1 Crocinitomicaceae bacterium
AGCCACTCGGTTCGAGATCCCCAACAAACCAAGGTCGTTTTGGAAGGCGCTTACTGCATCTGAAAGTCGTTTCAATAAATCAGCATGATTTCCTGTGATTGGATTGGTGGAGGAAACCTGAGAATCATGGGTGTCGAATCCATCGATATTGAGGATATACACTTTCGTTTTCAATCCTCCCGAAATCATTTTTGCCACATTGCGCAACTGCATCGCCAAAGGATTGTTGACATCATACAGTGTTGAAAGAGAAGACCCTGCATTCGCTGCCGTGTTAATGGTATCGGCGTATTGATTCGTTTGATTGATCAAAATGGAAAGGTACTCCATGTGCGAACCATAGTAAGTTCCATCGTTTGTTGTGCCCGTATTGACCAAATTGACCGCTGCATAAGGGTCACTCACGGCGTGGGAAAAATTCGCCATCAAACCCTGACACGTCGAAGACACCTCATAGCCCATGCTGATGGCAAAAGGATCTGGATTTGTCGCATTGGGATACCCATCCGGATAATTCGGATATACCCCCTCGAAATAGCGCCCGAGCCATCCGCGTGTCTCAGCCACCTCCATCATTCCAGTCGACCAAATGTCCATAGACCTGAAATGTGAACGATTCTGTTCGGGGTAACCCACATTCTGTATGATGGTCAACGTTCCTTCATTGAACATCGTATTCATGCCTGTCATTACAGGGTGAAAACCAATGTCTGGCGTTACTTGAATGATATTGGCTTGTGGAACAATTACATTTGGACGTTGAAGGAGCAAATTCTCATATTGGTCAAGTGGTATCACCGTATTTAAACCGTCATTTCCTCCATTTAGGCGAATGATGACCAATACACGGTCCTCAGCTGACTTTGAATAATTGAATAACTTCTTCGCTATCCCTTGATAATTCATTCCATTTAAGGCAAATGGTGCCGCAACGGACGCCATTGTCATGTTCTTTAAGAAATTCCTTCTTTTCATACTGATGACGATTAAATGGTTTGGAATTCAGGCATCTGGAATATTCTAAACAGCACTTGTTCAATTTTACTTTTCACAGGATTCGAAACAGCAGCATTTGTAGGGTCTGCGGCATAGGCATCGTAGTCGACTGTCCATTCGAAATCGGGCAATCCTCCTGTTAAGATCAATTTCAGCAGTGTTTTCTGTGAAACAGACAATGCTTTCGGGAAGAATACTGTGCATAGATCATCAATGACTGCAACGGCATTGTTTGGGGCAGATAGGTTATTGACCAATGCAAGCGCATTTACCTTAAAATTTGATCCATTCACTGGCACTCCTGTAAAAAGTGTAATGTAATTCGCCAAGTCAAACCGACTTTTTATGGTCGTAGAATTGACCCATAACTTTGAAAATGCTGGTGCTTGGTAATAGGCTGTCCAACCGGCCACACTTGGCGGAGTCCCGTAGGCCTGACCCATGGTTTCTGAATAAAAATATAAGGTCACATACATGTCTGAGTTGGTCGCCAAGGTGTAATTTGGCACCGCTGACGTTGGGTTAAACATGCCGAAAACCACTTCTAAGGGATTGCGAATTATTGCTCCACGGATAGCTACATCATAAAAGTGCTGGCTTGTCAGAAGTTGCTGCAAAACAGGCAATACATCATAATTGTTATCAATCATGGTTTGTGCCATCACAGGAATGACATTCGTCTGAACATCAGTTGTTAGATCATAGTTAACGAAGTAGCGGTACAATTTCGTGCACATGTAGTGTGCGACTGCGGACTGCTGAAAAATTACATCGATGTAATCCGAATATTCATTGGCACCATTTGCTGAGATCGTTTGATTCCCGAAATGCACAGAAAGTTGCTTTGTACTCTGGTCATGAAGTAAGTCATAATACGTCGAAACTGGCGATGTAAGTGTTGTGCTTCTCAGCCCTTCAACAATATATCCTGTAAAAACCTTAGCACCTGCGGCGACATCTTCCTCTGTGTAATTGGTATAATCACCAGGTCCAATTTGAGGGCCTTTGCCAATAGTGAATAACTCCAATATTTCGCGGGCATAGTTTTCATTCGGGCTATACAGGGTATTTGTCGCTCCATTCAAGAACAGCAGCATCGTTGGATCGATGGTCATGTCTTTAACGAATTGCTTGAAATTGCCGAGTGCGTGCGTGCGAATGAGTGTATGATATATATAACTTGCCCGGGCATCTGGTGCCAAGGTTGCTGCGAAGTGATTTTGCCAAAACAAACACATCTTTTCTGCGATGGTGGTATTTTCAGTGTTGATTCGCTTCATCAACCAAGCCCCAAGAGACTTTATCCGTGCCGTTTCATGCAGTTGCGCACTCGTCGCATCTGCAGGATAAACACTATTCACCCAAGTAGAACCTGCTGCAGAGATTGTCTCGTTTGGATCGTAACTCAATGGAAGGCCTGTCACTGGAATTTGCAGTAGGTTCGTCACCGTCGCAGCCATCCCAGCTGATACAGCGTTGGTGATCTGCTGAAAGGTAGGGCCGAATGTGGTTCGTCGTAAAAGGTGAGCTGCTTGCTCCTTTGTCCATGCCCCAATATAAGGATCCATATTCGTAGACACTTCACCAACAACGTTATTATCTGGAATCATAGTCTTTTGTTCTAACTCAAAGATGACAATTATTCCGCTTGGGTTGCATTAATCTTCTGTTAAAAACCGAATGTTTCGTTGCAATCCTTCGAACTTTGTGCGCGAGACAGCACTTTTCTTAAAATATCTGGTGAAGACTTCCTGTGTGAGATGTGTCCAATCGTCGGTCGAGAAATCCAATAATCCTTCTATCGGTGTAAAACGGGGCTCACTGTGAGGTACAGAAAAACGATTCCAAGGACACACATCCTGACACACATCGCAACCAAACATCCAGTTGTCCATTTGCCCTTTAAATCCCCCATCAATGACAGCCTCTTTCAATTCAATCGTGAGGTAAGAAATACATTTTGATCCATCCAACAGATACGGAGCAACAATAGCTTCCGTCGGGCAGGCATCGATACAGCGTGTGCATGTGCCGCAATAATCCTTGATGGGTCCATCTGAAATGAGGTCTAAATCAATAATCAATTCGGCTATAAAAAAGAAGGATCCAACGCCTGGTCGAACAAGATTGGTGTGTTTACCGATCCATCCAGCACCAGATTTCTTGGCCCAAGCTTTATCCATTACTGGTGCAGAATCGACAAATACCCTCCCACTTACCTCGCCTATCTCTTGTCTAATATATTCCATCAACTCAAAGAGTTTATCCTTAATCACGACATGGTAATCTTCGCCATACGCATACTTTGAAATTTTTGGAGCAGTATCGTTTGTAGGCTTTTCAGCCGGGAAATAATTGTAGATTAAGGTGACTACTGATTTTGCGCCCTCCACGAGAAGACGTGGGTCTAGTCGCTTTTCAAAATTGCGTTCCATGTACGACATAGAACCTTGATAACCCAAGCTAAGCCATTCTTCCAATTTAGGAGCTTCATCCGTCAAAAAATCGGCTTTAGAAATGCCACAATACAAGAAGCCTTGATCCTGTGCTTTTTGCTTAATGAGTGCAGTGTATTTGTCTGCTGATGACATCTATTCGATTTAGAACAGTCCGCCTTGAGACCAACCGAGGCTTTTGCCAAAATGGCGCAATGCTTTTTCTGTGGCTTTTCGTCCACGCGGCGTGCGCATCAAAAAGCCTTCTTGGATCAAGAACGGTTCGTACACCTCCTCTAGGGTGCCCGCATTTTCGCCAATCGCAGTAGCAATGGTGGTTAGTCCTACTGGTCCTCCACTAAATTTGTCAATGATGGCTTTAAGGATTCGGATATCCATTTCATCCAGGCCGTTTTCGTCCACATTGAGCGCTTTTAATGCCACTTCAGTAATTTCTTCATCTATCACTCCAGTGCCTTTGATTTGTGCGAAATCACGGACCCTGCGCA
>JBILBT010000062.1:0-12342 GCA_044353545.1 Crocinitomicaceae bacterium
ATAGGTTTTCACCTTAATGTGTGCGTGCAAATCAAGTTGACGCTCGTTGTACGCAATAATTACTTCTTCCGGAGAATAGAAGGTACTTCCCTCACCACGCACAATTACATCCGCAGTTGTTTTTTTCCCTTTAGTAATGTAGTATAGGCCGAGTACCATATCCTGAGAAGGTACTGCGATTGGCGCACCATTCGCAGGGTTCAAGATATTGTGAGATGCCAACATCAACAATTGAGCTTCAAGAATCGCAGCATTACCCAACGGTAAGTGCACCGCCATCTGGTCACCATCGAAATCGGCGTTGAAGGCTGTTGTTACCAGTGGGTGAAGACGAATTGCTTTTCCTTCGATCAATTTAGGTTGGAACGCTTGAATACCCAAACGGTGAAGAGTAGGGGCACGGTTCAATAGAACTGGGTGTCCTTTCAATACGCTTTCTAAGATATCCCAAACAACTGGCTCTTTGCGGTCAACAATTTTCTTTGCAGATTTCACTGTTTTCACAATACCACGCTCAATCATCTTGCGAATAATGAACGGCTTGTAAAGTTCAGCTGCCATGTCTTTTGGAAGACCACATTCATGCAATTTCAAGTCTGGTCCAACGACAATTACCGAACGAGCAGAATAATCCACACGTTTACCAAGTAAGTTTTGACGGAAACGACCTTGTTTACCTTTCAATGAATCAGAAAGTGATTTCAACGGACGATTAGATTCCGTTTTCACTGCTGATGATTTTCTTGAGTTATCGAACAATGAATCTACTGCTTCTTGAAGCATACGTTTCTCATTTCGAAGAATCACTTCCGGCGCTTTAATCTCGATCAAACGCTTCAAACGATTGTTGCGTATAATCACACGACGGTAGAGGTCATTTAAGTCAGATGTTGCAAAACGACCACCATCCAAAGGCACCAATGGGCGCAATTCTGGTGGAATAACGGGAACAACTTTTACAATCATCCATTCAGGACGGTTGTCAATGCGCTCTTGAGATTCACGCATCGCTTCCACCACTTGAAGACGCTTTAAGGCCTCATGCTTTCTTTGAACAGATGTTTCGTGTCCTGCTTGGTGACGTAAATCGTAAGCTGTTTCATTCAATTTCAAAGATTTCAACAAATCGAACAACGATTCAGCGCCCATTTTAGCGATGAACTTGTTTGGATCTGCATCCTCTAAGTATTGGTTTTCCTTTGGAAGTGTATCAAGAATATCAAGGTATTCTTCTTCTGTAAGGAAGTCTAAACGCTTCAAGGATGAACCATCTAAGCTTGTTGCAATACCTGCTTGAATCACTACATAACGCTCGTAGTAAATGATTTGATCCAACTTCTTCGTTGGCAAACCAAGCAAATAACCAATTTTATTTGGAAGTGAACGGAAATACCAGATGTGCGCTACGGGAACAACAAGTGAAATGTGTCCCATACGTTCGCGACGTACTTTCTTTTCGGTTACCTCAACACCACAGCGGTCACAAACGATTCCTTTATAGCGAATACGCTTATACTTTCCACAGTGGCATTCGTAATCTTTAACCGGTCCAAAGATCCGTTCACAAAACAATCCATCTCTTTCCGGCTTGTACGTGCGGTAGTTGATTGTTTCCGGTTTTAGCACTTCTCCACTTGATTGCTCAAGGATCACCTCTGGCGAAGCCAAAGAGATCGTAATTTTATTGAAGGCGCTTTGTTTTTTCGGTGTTTCTTTTCTGTAAGCCATTTTCTTACTTCGTTTCTTTATTCAACAACTTGAAATTAATCCAGGGAAATATTGAGACACAATCCTCTCAATTCATGCAGCAATACATTAAACGATTCAGGAATTCCTGGTTCAGGAATATTGTCTCCTTTCACAATCGATTCGTATGCTTTTGCACGACCCATTACATCATCCGACTTCACAGTCAGGATTTCCTGAAGGATGTTTGCAGCACCAAATGCTTCGAGTGCCCACACCTCCATTTCACCAAAACGCTGACCTCCGAATTGTGCTTTACCACCCAACGGCTGTTGTGTAATCAATGAGTATGGTCCGATTGAACGAGCGTGCATTTTGTCATCCACCATGTGAGAAAGTTTCAACATGTAGATTACACCAACTGTTGCCGGTTGATGGAAGCGTTCTCCCGTTCCCCCATCGTACAGGTATGTTTTACCTGACTTTGGAACACCTGCTTTCTCTGTCCATGCATCAATTTCTGAAGGATGCGCTCCGTCGAAAATTGGCGTTGCGAATTTCACTCCCAACTTTTCACCAGCCCAACCGAGCACAGTTTCATAAATCTGTCCAAGGTTCATACGTGAAGGTACCCCTAGTGGGTTCAACACGATATCTACTGGTGTTCCATCCTCAAGGAACGGCATATCTTCAGCGCGAACGATGTTGGCAACGATTCCTTTGTTACCGTGACGACCGGCCATTTTATCACCGACCTTCAACTTACGTTTCTTCGCTACATAAACCTTCGCCATTTTCACAATACCCGCTGGAAGTTCATCACCTACAGAGATGTGGAATTTTTTGCGCTTGTATGTTCCAAGAATGTCGTTTGACTTGATGTTAAAGTTATGAATCACACGACCCACCAAAGCATTCATATGCAAATCAGCCGTCCAGTTCGTTGGGTTTACAATCGTATAATCAATTGAGACCAAATTTTTCTGGTTGAACTTCGTTCCTTTTTTGATCACCTCTTCCTTAAAGTTATTGAATACTCCAGCGGATTTATGTTCGCCAAGAATCATCATTAACTTATCTGCAAGACGCTCCTTCAATTGAGCGAAATCTTTGTCGTATTCAGCATCTAAAGTTTCAAGAGCTGGTTTGTCCTGAGCTTTCGATTTTCTGTCCTTAATTGCGCGAGAGAACAATTTCTTCTCAATGACAACGCCACGAAGTGAAGGACCCGCTTTCAATGAAGCATCTTTCACATCACCTGCTTTATCACCGAAGATTGCACGAAGCAATTTCTCTTCTGGAGATGGATCTGTTTCCCCTTTCGGAGTAATCTTTCCGATAAGGATGTCCCCTTCTTTGATTTCAGCACCGATGCGGATTAGACCATTTTCATCCAAATCCTTTGTTGCCTCTTCAGAGACATTCGGGATATCTGATGTAAGTTCTTCCATACCACGTTTCGTGTCGCGCACCTCCAATGTATATTCATCAATATGAATTGATGTAAAGATATCGTCGCGAACTACCTTTTCAGAAATCACAATCGCATCCTCGAAGTTGTATCCTTTCCATGGCATGAAAGCCACTTTCAAGTTTTGTCCGAGTGCTAATTCACCCTGTTGTGTCGCATATCCTTCACAAAGTACCTGACCTTTATCAACGCGGTCACCTTTCTGAACGATTGGTTTCAAGTTGATACACGTACTTTGATTTGTTTTCATGAATTTAGTCAAGGTATAGTGGGTCACTTCATTTTCGAAGCTCACCAACTTATCCTCTGATGTCCAATCGTAACGGATTACAATTTCATTTGCATCTACATATTCTACAACACCCGGTCCTTCTGCATTGATTAAGACACGAGAGTCACGTGCTACAAGTCGTTCGATACCTGTACCTACGATCGGCGAATTCGGTTTTAACAACGGAACTGCCTGGCGCTGCATGTTTGATCCCATCAGGGCACGGTTGGCATCATCATGCTCAAGGAACGGGATAGATGACGCTGCAATCGAAGCGATCTGGTTGGCACCTACATCCATCAATGTCAATGCTTTTGGTTCAACAACAGGGAAATCACCCTCATAACGAGCCTTAACAAACTCTGTCAAGAAGTTTCCTTTGTCATCCACCTTTGCATTGGCCTGAGCAATAATTTTTGCATCTTCTTCCTCGGCAGTCAAATAGATTGGTTCTTTATCTAGTTTCACTTTACCATTTTCTACGTCACGGTAAGGAGTTTCAATAAATCCAAGTTTATTTACTTTCGCGAAAACACAAAGAGAAGAAATCAAACCAATGTTTGGACCCTCTGGTGTTTCAATTGTACACAAACGACCGTAGTGTGTGTAGTGAACATCACGCACCTCAAAACCAGCTCTTTCACGAGAAAGACCGCCTGGTCCTAGTGCCGAAAGGCGACGCTTGTGCGTGACTTCCGAAAGTGGGTTTGTTTGGTCCATGAACTGAGACAACTGGTTCGTTCCGAAGAACGAATTGATCACAGATGAAAGTGTTTTCGCGTTGATCAAGTCAATTGGCGTAAACACCTCGTTGTCGCGCACGTTCATACGCTCACGAATTGTTCTAGCCATACGTGCAAGACCTACACCAAACTGTGCATACAATTGTTCACCAACTGTACGAACTCGTCGGTTTGACAAGTGATCGATATCATCCACATCCGCTTTTGAGTTGATCAATTGAATCAAATACTTGATGATAGAAATGATATCTGTTTTTGTCAATACGCGTGCAGAGTCTGACTCTTCGAGACCAAGTTTCTTGTTCAAACGGAAACGTCCTACTTCACCAAGATCGTAACGTGTATCAGAGAAGAACAACTTCTCGAATACCCCCTTAGCCGTCTCATAATCAGGTGGCTCAGCGTTACGTAATTGGCGGTAAATATGTTCAACAGCCTCTTTTTCAGAGTTTGACGTATCTTTTTGTAGTGTATTGTAAATGATGGTAAAATCAGCGGTGTTTACATCTTCTTTGTGGAAGATTACATTTTTCACTCCTGAATCAACAATCATATCGATATGCTCTTCAAGCAAAACAGTTTCGCGATCGAGAAGCACTTCATTTCTTTCGATAGATACAACTTCGCCGGTATCCTCATCACCGAAATCTTCGATCCATGATTTTAAGACCCTCGCAGCAAGTTTGCGATTTATCATTTTCTTAAGATTTGCTTTTGTCGCTTTCACTTCATCAGCAAGTCCAAAGATTTCAAGAATATCTTTATCACTCTCATACCCGATTGCACGGAAAAGAGTTGTTACAGGCAATTTTTTCTTGCGGTCGATGTATGCATACATGACATTATTGATGTCTGTTGCAAACTCGATCCAAGAACCTTTAAAAGGAATCACACGCGCAGAGTACAATTTTGTACCATTTGCGTGACGGCTTTGACCGAAGAACACACCCGGAGAACGGTGAAGCTGAGACACGATAACGCGTTCAGCGCCATTCACCACGAATGATCCTTTAGGGGTCATGTAAGGAATAGTTCCTAAGTACACATCTTGAACGATTGTTTCAAAATCCTCATGTTCAGGATCTGTACAGTATAATTTCAGCTTCGCTTTAAGCGGAACGCTGTAGGTTAGACCTCTTTCAATACACTCTTCGATAGTATATCTTGGTGGATCGATGAAATAATCCAAAAATTCCAATACGAATTGATTTCTGGTATCTGTAATCGGGAAGTTCTCCGCGAAAACTTTAAACAGACCCTCACTTTCGCGATTTTCAGGAGTGGTTTCCAATTGAAAGAATTCCTGAAAAGATTTCAGTTGGATATCCAAGAAATCTGGATAGTCGAACTGACTTTTGCTCGATGCAAAATTGATTCTCGTCGAGTTATTTATTGATGTTGCCAAGGCCAAACGTTTTTTGTTATGTATATGGTCAAAAATATGCGTAATGCATTAAAACAGGAATAGGCATCCGTCAAATGACGGACGCCTTCCTGTATATGAAGAAGAATAATTACTTAATCTCAACTTCAGCTCCAGCCTCTTCAAGAGACTTCTTAAGCCCTTCAGCTTCGTCTTTTGATACGCCTTCTTTCAATGCAGAAGGTGCAGCATCAACTAGGTCTTTAGACTCTTTCAAACCATTTCCTGTCAACTCTTTAACAAGTTTAACAACAGCAAGTTTGTTTGGTCCTCCAGCTTTCAAGATCACATCAAATTCTGTTTTCTCTTCAGCAGCTTCAGCAGCCCCACCTGCAGCAGCCATCATTACTGGCGCAGCAGCAGCTGGTTCGATTCCATACTCATCCTTAAGGATAGTTGCTAGTTCATTTACTTCCTTAACAGTAAGGTTTACAAGCGTTTCCGCAATTTGCTTTAAATCAGCCATTTTATTTAAATTTAAAAAGGTTCTATAAATAATTAATAATTATGCTCGTTGTTCGAGCGTTTTCAAGATGCCAGCAATTTTGCTGCCCGCACCTGTAAGTCCAGAGACAACGTTTTTGGCAGGACTTTGAAGTAATCCAATGATATCGCCGATAAGTTCTTCGCGGCTTTTCAATGAAACGAGTGTTGCCAATTGGTTATCCCCAATAAACACTGCTTCGTCGATATACGCGCCCTTCAAAATCGGTTTCGCATTTTTCTTTCGAAATTCTTCAATTAGTTTAGCCGGAGCATTACCTACTTCGCTGAACATGATTGAAGTTGCTCCTGCGAGCGTTTCTCTCAAGTTTCCGAAGTCTTTCCCCTCAACGCGATCCATTGCTTTTGAAAGCAAGGTGTTTTTCACAACGCGAATTCGGATATTCGACTGGTAACACTTTCTGCGTAAACTATTGATTACATCAACTGTCAATTCCGCTGTGTCTGCTAGATAGAAGATACTTGAAGCAGTTAATTCTGCAGCAAGTTCATCAATGTACTGTGCTTTTTCTTCTTTTGTCATTTTCCTAAGTGTTAAGCAACTACAGACTTGGCATCAATTGGAATTCCAGGACTCATCGTTGAGCTTAAATAAATACTCTTGATGTAGGTACCTTTCGCAGCAGATGGCTTCAGTTTCATCAAAGTCATGATTAATTCTTGAGCATTCTCACGAATCTTCACTCCATCGAAGCTAACTTTGCCAACTGAAGAATGGATGATTCCGTATTTGTCGACTTTAAAGTCAATTTTACCGGCTTTCACTTCTTCTACAGCTTTACCAACGTCCATTGTTACCGTTCCAGTTTTTGGATTTGGCATTAAGCCACGTGGTCCTAAAATACGACCTAGTGCTCCTACCTTACCCATAACAGAAGGCATAGTAATGATTACGTCGATATCGGTCCAACCACCTTTGATTTTATCGATATAATCATCCAAACCTACGTGGTCAGCTCCTGATGCTTTCGCTTCGGCTTCTTTGTCAGGAGTACAAAGCACAAGTACTTTAACATCCTTTCCAGTTCCGTGCGGTAATGCAACAGTTCCTCTCACCATTTGATTTGCTTTGCGCGGGTCTACACCCAAACGCACGCAGATGTCTACTGAGGCATCAAAACGTGTGGTTGAAATCTCCTTAACCAAATTGCATGCATCTGCAAGAGTGTATGGATTCGCCAAATCAAATTTGGCTAAGATCTCTTTTCTTTTCTTAGATACTCTTCCCATTTCTTTCGCGATTATTTGGTTTTCGGTGCTACACCACCTTTTACTGTTACCCCCATGCTTCGCGCAGTTCCTGCGACCATAGACATGGCTGCATCGACAGTGAAACAATTTAAATCAGCAAGTTTGTCTTCTGCAATCAAACGAATTTGATCCCAAGAAATGGAACCAACTTTTAATTTGTTTGGTTCAGACGAACCCTTCTTGATTTTTGTGTGTTCGACGATCTGTACTGCCGCCGGTGAGGTTTTTAATACAAATTCAAAGGATTTATCCCCGTAAACGGTGATAACGACGGGTGTAATTTTTCCTGGACGATCCTGTGTACGCGCGTTGAACTGCTTACAGAACTCCATGATATTTACACCTTTGGCACCAAGAGCCGGCCCGATTGGAGGGGCTGGATTGGCTGCGCCGCCCTTGACCTGTAATTTGATCAACGCTGCTACTTCTTTAGCCATTTGTGTTTAATTTATGTAGTCAAGCGTGAGTACTTGCGGGAAGCTTTAAATCGCTTTCCTCACTTCTACGGTTAATATGCAACCTAAATTTCTTTCTCCACCTGCATGTAGCTAAGCTCGAGCAAGTTTTTTCTTCCAAAGATCTTTACCATGACCTTTAGCTTTTTCTTGTCTTCATTGATCTCATCTACGACACCACTGAAGTTATTGAATGGTCCGTCGATAACCTTTACAGATTCACCTACGACGAACGGTATTTTCATTTCCTCTTCTGATTCAGACAACTCGTCTACTTTTCCGAGGATTCGATTCACTTCTGACAAGCGCATTGGCACTGGCTCCCCCCCCTTTACCGTACCAAGGAAACCGATAACATTCGGTATACCTTTGATAACGTGAGGCACTTCACCAACCAGAGCAGCTTCAATTAATACGTATCCAGGAAGGTATGCGCGTTCTTTGCTTACCTTCTTTCCGTTTCGAATTTGAAATACTTTTTCCGTTGGGATAAGCACTTGATCGATAAAATCGTTCAATTTTAAACGAGAAATTTCCAGTTCAAGGTATTCCTTCACTTTTTTCTCTTTCCCGCTTACAGCGCGCACTACATACCAACGTTTTTTAATCTCTCCCATTTCGGATTTTCAATTAGAACATTCCGTAAATAAAACCAAGGGCACCTCTCCAAAGTGATTTTTCGTCACCGGCGATACCAAATCCGAAGTCCATCGCAAAAATGAACAATGAAATTAGCACAGAAGCAACAACGACGATAATCGTGTTTGCTTGAAGCTCTTTCCATGTTGGCCAAGAAACGTTATGAAGCATTTCATTCTTCGTTTCTGTAAAATATTCTCTGATTTTAGACACAATCTTGAGTTTTAAAGCACGGGCGGTAGGATTCGAACCCACGACCAATGGTTTTGGAGACCACTACTCTACCAGCTGAGCTACGCCCGTATAAAAAGGGGAGCGAACTCCCCTTTATTATACTAATATGGTTCGTTTGATTAAGCAATGATTGCAGTAACTTGTCCAGCTCCAACAGTTCTACCACCCTCACGGATTGCAAAACGAAGACCTGTGTCCATTGCTACTGGAACGATCAATTTAACATTGATTGATACGTTATCACCTGGCATAACCATTTCACGTCCGTCAGTCAAGAAAATCTCACCTGTTACATCCGTTGTGCGGAAGTAAAATTGTGGACGGTATCTGTTATGGAATGGCGTATGACGACCACCTTCTTCTTTCTTCAATACGTAAATCTCAGCTTTGAATTCAGTGTGTGGAGTTGTTGAACCTGGCTTACAGATTACCATTCCACGCTTAATTTGAGATTTCTCAATACCACGAAGAAGAAGACCAACGTTGTCACCAGCTTCTCCACGATCAAGGATCTTACGGAACATCTCAACACCTGTTACAACAGAAGTCAATTTAACTTCTCCCATACCTAGGATGTCAACACCTTCACCAGAGTTAATCACTCCAGTTTCGATACGACCCGTTGCTACAGTACCACGACCAGTAATCGTAAATACATCTTCAACTGGCATAAGGAAAGGCTTATCTACCTCACGTGGAGGAAGTTCAATGTACGTATCTACTGCATCCATCAACTCTTCGATAGTTGCAACCCACTGTGGTTCACCGTTCAATGCACCTAGTGCAGAACCTTGAATAACTGGAGCATTGTCACCATCGTACTGGTAGAAAGAAAGCAATTCACGCACTTCCATTTCAACAAGTTCAAGAAGTTCTGGATCATCTACCATGTCCACTTTGTTCATGAACACAACAAGACGAGGAACACCAACTTGTCGACCAAGAAGGATGTGCTCACGTGTTTGTGGCATCGGTCCATCTGTTGCTGCAACCACAAGGATTGCACCATCCATTTGAGCCGCACCTGTTACCATGTTCTTCACGTAATCCGCGTGACCTGGACAGTCAACATGCGCATAGTGACGAACTGCAGTTTCATACTCAACGTGTGACGTGTTGATAGTAATTCCACGCTCTTTTTCTTCCGGCGCGTTGTCGATTGAAGAGAAGTCACGTACTTGAGCAAGACCTTTAGACGCCAAAACGCTAGAGATTGCTGCTGTAAGGGTTGTTTTACCGTGATCGACGTGACCGATGGTCCCGATATTCACGTGTGGTTTGGAACGATCAAAATTTTCCTTAGCCATTGTTCTATTTGTTACTAGTTAATAAAAATACAAAATTAAAAATATACAAAATTTCACCCAATTTATGAGTGAAACAAAGTTCCGCTTGAGCCAATGACGAGAATTGAACTCGTGACCTCTTCCTTACCAAGGAAGCGCTCTACCCCTGAGCTACACCGGCATCTACCGATTTATTTGAGCGGGAGACGAGATTCGAACTCGCGACCCTCAGCTTGGAAGGCTGACGCTCTACCAACTGAGCTACTCCCGCTTATTATTTAAAAATTCACTGTGGGGAGAGCAGGATTCGAACCTGCGAAGGTATACACCAACAGATTTACAGTCTGTCCTCGTTAGCCACTTGAGTATCTCCCCAACACTTTTGAGCCGATGGAGGGATTCGAACCCCCGACCAGCTGATTACAAATCAGCTGCTCTGGCCAACTGAGCTACATCGGCGTATTGGTAATAATTGCAATAATAAAAGAACTTTGTTTACCCCTTATTTGGGTTTGCAAATTTAGGAAAGAATTCCTTTTATGCAATACTTTTTTTTATATTTTTTCAAAAAAGAAAGGAGGATACTTATTTCCCCCTTTTTTCTCTTGTTGAATCATCTTCAAATTATGCTTTTTCTTTGTGCTTATGCACTTGTTTTCTCAAAGCTTCTGTCGCTTGGTCCGTGGCTTCTTCGAATGATTTACACTGTTTCTTGGCAATAAGCGTTTTCCCTGGTATCAATAGTTTGATTTCTGAAATTTTATTCTCTTTATCATCGCTCTTGCCCAAACGCAAGTAGACCTCACATGCGGTGATGTTTTCGAAGAACAATTCCAATTTCGTCACCTTCTCTTTGATAAAATCAACCAACTTCGCATCTGCTGAAAAATGGATGGCATGCACTTGAATTTCCATATGACTTTAAATTTAGCGCCCTCTAGGGTGGGCATGTGAATACACTTTGGTTAACTGAGCAAACGAGTTGTGTGTGTAAACTTGAGTGGCAGAGAGATTTGCATGTCCTAAAATGTCCTTTAATGTCTCTAATCCTGCACCATTGTTTAGCATGTGCGTCGCAAAAGTATGACGAAGCACATGCGGACTTCGCTTATCCAAGCTCGTTGCCATTCCAAGATAGTGATTTATTTTCCTGTAAACAAACTTGTCATATAGTTTATTACCATTTTTTAACAAGAAAAAAACGGTGCTCTTCGCAACCAGCAGTGCGCGCAACTGCACATAGTTTTTCATTTGAAGAGCCAACTCACTTGAAACAGGAATAATTCGTTCTTTATTTCTTTTTCCTAAGACTTTTATTTGCACATTGGAAACATTCTCCATTTTCAGACCTACCAATTCACTCAATCGTATACCTGTCTGATAAAACATCTCCAGCATCAGCCGATCACGCACACCATCAAAGTCATCCGTAAACAGAGGATCTAAACGTTCGGGTTGCAGCTCAGACTCTTTCGCGAATATTGGAAGTCGTCGCTCGTTTTTTGGACCGCGCACCTTTTGCATGGGGTTGTGAACTACCACAGTTTCCTTTCTCAGGAAATGAAAAAAGGATCGGAGCGCTGAAAGTTTTCGGTTTACTGTTTTATTGACTTGGCCGCTTTGAATCAAATCAACCATCCACGATCGGATCAATGAAGGTGTTACTTCCACAAAATCAGAATCCTCTTGGATCTCACTAAATGAAATGAACGCGGCAATATCATTCTGGTAGGCCAAAATGGTATGGTCTGAATAGCGGCGCTCGACACGCAAATAGGAAAGGAATTTTTCAAGCATAAAAAAAGGAGCCATAGAGGACTCCTTTAACGAATATTTTTACAAAAGGTTTCTACAATTCTGAAGAACGCATTCTTTGGGCGTAAGCTGACTTAATCTTTTGTTGACGTGCGATAACTGAAGGCTTCACAAACTCCTTGCGAGCGCGCAATTCTTTCATTACGTTAGTCTTGTCGTACTTTTTCTTGTACTTCTTAAGAGCTCTTTCGATGTTTTCTCCTTCTTTAACGGGAATAATTAACATGTTCTATTCAATTAATTTGTGAAACGGATTGCAAATATAGTAATTTTTTTTTCCTGCAAACAACTACTTCAAAATTTCTCTTGAAATAACTACTTTTTGAATTTCGGAGGTACCTTCACCAATGGTCATCAGGCGGGCATCTCTCAAAAACTTTTCTGCTGGGTATTCTTTCGTGTAGCCGTATCCCCCCATAATTTGCATGGCTTCGTTACCACATTTTACAGCAACCTCACTAGCGAAATATTTGGCAAATGCGCCTTGTTTTGTCATTGGCATTTTTTTGTTTTTCAAATCTGCAGCTTGATAGGTCAAAAGCTCTGCAGCTTCCACTTCTGTTG
>JBILBT010000289.1:0-3921 GCA_044353545.1 Crocinitomicaceae bacterium
CTGTCGTTGCGCTTAAGTTTGTGGCGGGTGACCAAGAATAGGTGAGAGCTCCTGTGGCGACAAGATTGGCAGTTAAATTCTGACAAACAGAAACAGCAGGGGTCGAAATGGTGAATGCAGGCAATAAGGTCACAAGGACAAAATCGGTTGCAGTACAGCCCTGAGCCGATGTTCCAGTGACCAAGTAATTCATTGTTGTTGTCGGCGTAAATGCTACCCCATTTTGAATGCTTGGATTCCACGAATAGGTGTTTGCTCCAGTAGCTGTTAGCGTTACTTGACTGTTTGGGCAAGCGCTTATGTCTGGACCTCCATTGACTGTAGGTGGCGTGTTCACCGTAACAAGAATTTGATCTGTATTCGTACAACCATTGGCGGCTGTTCCGGTAACGGTGTATGTTGTGGTTGCAGTTGGAGTCACCGTAATTGGATTTCCTGCTGCTAAACCTGTCCATTGGTAACCGTTCCCGCCCGTTGCGCTAAGTATGGAGTTTTGACCTGAACAGATCGTAGCATCAAATCCTGCATTGATTAGTGGAAGTGCTTTGACTGTTACCACTAAGGTAGATGTCGCTGTACATCCTGCTGCATTTGTTCCAACAACTGTGTAATTCGTGTTGGTTCCTGGTGTAAATGTCACACTAGAACCCGTCGTTGCACTCAGGTTGGTCGCTGGTGACCATGTATACGAAACTCCACCTGTTGCCACAAGGTTAGCCGTTAAATTTTGACATACTGAAACCGCAGGTGTGTTGATGCTGAAGGAAGGTAGCATGGTAACCAAAACGAAATCTGTACCCGTACATCCTTGTGCTGAGGTCCCCGTTACTAAGTAATTCATCGTCACAATGGGTGTAAAAGGCACCCCATTTTGAATGCTTGGATTCCATGAATAAGTACTTGCACCTGTTGCAGTTAATGTAATTGGTGTGTTCGGACACGCATTGATGTCGGGACCACCATTGACAAGGGGTAACGCGTTGACCGTGACCACAACTTGATCGGTGCTTATGCAGCCGCCTGCTCCTGTTGCTGAAACTGTGTATGTTGTTGTCACTGTTGGACTCACGGATATACCATTTCCTGCAGCTAATCCTGTCCATTGATACGTTGTGGCACCCGTTGCAGTCAAAACGGTAGATTGTCCAGCGCAAATCGATACATCATTCCCTGCATTTACAGCCCCCGAAGCACTTACAGTAACCGTCACTTGGTCTGTGCCAACACAACCTGTTGCTGATGTCCCGCTTACTGTATAGGTAGTGGTCGTTCCTGCAGTGAAGGTGACGGATGAGCCTGTCGTGCTGCTCAAATTTGTTGCGGGTGACCACGAATACGTGCTCGCCCCTGATGCAGTTAAGATTACGGTGCCATTTGAACATGCGGTCACATCATTGGCAATTATAGTGGGAGGAGTGCCCAAGGAAACAAGTACTTGATCGGTATTTATACACCCTGCATTCGATGTACCAGTAACGGTGTAGGTGCCTGAAGCTGTTGGTGTAAATGCGACGCCATTTTGAATGAGTGGTGTCCACGAGTAAGTGCTTGCGCCTGTGGCCGTAAGTGTTACCGTTTGACTTGAACAAACAACGAGATCCGCGCCAGCATTCACCGTAGGTAAGTCATTGACGGTAACGATGACTTGATCGCTTGATGCCAGACAAGGTCCATTCGGATCATTGGTCGTTAAGGTTAATGTAATTGTGCCTGATGGAATTCCTGGATCAAAGTTCGTCGCTAAATTTGTCGCATCAACAAGCGAACCTGCTGGAGTACTCCAAAGACTTGAGGAGGCTGTTGCACCAAGGGCCCCTGAAAGTGAGGCGAATTGACCCGCACAAACGGATATGTCGGCCCCTGCATTTGCGGTTGGCGCAGCATTCACATTCACCGTAGAAACAGCCGTAACTGTGCAACCAAGTGAAGTATAACTGACGACATAGGTCGAAGTTGACAGTGGACTCACCGAAATCGATGTTGTAGATTCATTTGTCGGTGACCAACTGAATATACCTCCAGCTGGAGATGCCGTAGCAGTCAATGTTGTTGAACTTCCCGAACAAATGACATCGCTATTAACAGAAACTGTCGCAGGTGAGTTTTGTCCGACCACAACCATTGCTGTGTCTGCACAATCAATGGATGACGAGGCAATCACATAATACGTTCCGGAACAAAGTCCTGTTGCGGTGGCACTCGTCTGACCAAGGGCTTGAAAGGTTGCGTTGTACCACGCATAGGTGTATCCAGGAATTGAACCCGATGCCGTCGCTGTTGCCGTTCCCGAGCAGTTGCAGTTGTCAATCGTTGATGTAGCACTCACAGAAATAGGAGTGATCGGTTGACAGCCATTGTTGAACTGAGCGATGTACGCTGCATTGGTTGCATTGTTTGGCGTCCCTGGAGTTTGTAAGTTCGATCCGCATGTTGTTATGTCAGCACATCCTTCTGACCAATTGGCCTGTTGAAAGGGGTCTCCACCATTAAAATACCAAACATCGTCGGTGCCAGGTCCGGTGAAGTAGATCATGTTGTTGAGGTTGGCGGAACCATTGCACAAGGAAAACACCTCACATCCAGACAAATCGACCAAACGAACGCAATCTCCTGCGTTGGCGATTACTGTGCTGGACCAGTTTCCTCCAGCGGTCCAACCACCAGTTGGATAGGAACACGCGATAGCTCCTGGAGTTGTGGTATTCGTTTCAAATAAAGCAGTATTGCTGATTGGGGCGACAATGGCGCAGTTGCCATCAGTCATAGAAAGGTCTTGAGCGGGTAAACTTGTATTCGGATCGCCATTGTTGTAAATGAGGATAATCGTTCCGAGAGGAACACATTGCCACATGGGATCGAAGGAGAAGCGAACTGCACCGGGTGCAACACCACTAGTCCCGTGGTAACCGCTGTTGTCATCGATGATCCATCCACGAATGTCGATGCACGGAGGAGTGGAAACGCCACAGTCGTAATAGGCCGTCTGACTGACAACAACAAGTTCCATGTATTCTTGATTTCCTGAGGGCCCGTTCGAAACCTCGTTGACAATCAATGTTTGAGAATTAGCCTCGTTTTGCAAACCAACAACACTGAAAAAAGCCACGCACAAAGCAATTGAACGCCACGCGCCAAAAAATGAATGCTCTAAAGTCCTCTTATCTACCACCTGATCTAACTACTATTCGAGTGCAAATGTACGACGGCTTTTGCAAGTTTTGGTTATGTAGGGGTTAAGAAAATGGGGGAGGAGGTAAAAAATAAATTTGGTATTCACACTGAATTTTTCGCGTAATCTGAGTTGATCTCTTCTCTCTCGCTTGTCCCGACTCTTCGGGACTTCGCTCTCACTCTGTTTTCCTAGGGTTTTCCGAAAATCGCTCCTCATTTCGGGACCAAACTGTGTCAAACACAAAAGGAGCACTTTCGCACTCCTTTTACTTGTTGAATAAAGGATTGAAATATCTTATTTCTACAAAGAGTTGAATGGAGGTATACATCGAAGAAAAACAGAGTGGAGTTTCATCGCTCTCGCGCTTCACTCTCACTCTGTTTTGTTGACCCACTAGGGCTCGAACCTAGACTCTTCTGAACCAAAATCAGACGTGTTGCCTGTTACACCATGGGTCATTTTGGAGTGCAAATTTAGAAACAAAATTTTAATTTGTCCATCCTTAACTGAAAAAAATCTTTTCCAATTGTTGAAATGGGAACCAAGCGCATCGATAAAATCTAAATTCGGTCGGCGAAGCGCTCGATTGCCTTGAAATTACGAATTATGAATTACGAAGATTGAACGAAGTCCTAAAATCTTAACATCTTGAAGTCTTAAAGTCTTTTTCAGAACATAGACCGCTTCGCTGATGGAGCATAGAACATGGATCGACTTAGCTGAAAATTAAACAGAGTCCTAAAATCTTA
>JBILBT010000290.1:0-3908 GCA_044353545.1 Crocinitomicaceae bacterium
TAGGAGTCGAAGTTGACATCTGTATTTGTAATAGCCTTTTCTAGAAAAGGCACAGCGCCTGAAAAATTGTGCTGAACCCTCATCATTAAATATGCCTTCCGATAGTTATAGTTCGAAGATTCAGGGTTTAGGGACACAAGCTTGTTTGCTATCATTTCAGCCTGATACAAGTAGTTTTCTTGAATCATTGCTGAATTCTCGCGCACCAATTCTTCCTCAGAACTTATGTCGATAAACATGCGAACTTGATCATCTGTTTTCTGCGCAGTTAATGATAAACTAATGAACAACGAGCTGAAAACGAGCAAAAAAATGCCTTTCATGTATTGTGGTATTAAATTAATTTTCACGTATCTGAAGCTACCTTATTTAAGTTAAAGTTTTACACGATCAGATTTCAGTCAGCTAAAGTAGTAAATAACTACGAAATAGATCATGAAATATCGGTTTTTGAATTGAAATTTAATAATTTGTTCAATTCGAGTAATCCATATTTTGGCAATTAAAGCACAACATTTTTAGTTCAAAAAATAAAAAAAGCAGCCAAGCTGCTCTTACATTTAAAATTCTCTGTTGACATCAAACTGTTCCAGGTAGTCAGCTACTCTGCGAACAAATTGTCCTCCCAAGGATCCATCAACAACACGGTGGTCGTAGGAGTGGGACAAGAACATCTTTTGACGAATGCCAATGAAATCTCCATCTGGTGTTTCAATCACAGCCGGTACTTTTCGTATCGCACCAATTGCCAAAATGGCCACTTGAGGTTGATTTATAATCGGAGTTCCCATCACATTCCCAAATGTTCCAACATTCGTTACTGTAAATGTGCCACCTTGGATATCCTCAGGTTTCAACTTGTTGTTTCGCGCATTGTTTGCCAACTCGTTCACTGCTTTCGTTATTCCGACCAAATTCAATCGATCCGCCTTTTTAATCACGGGAACAATTAAATTCCCAGATGGAAGAGCCGCAGCCATTCCAATGTTGATGTCTTTCCGTTTAATAATCGTCGTTCCACTTACTGACACATTGATCATAGGGAAGTCTTTAATGGCTTTCACAATGGCTTCAATGAAAATAGGCGTAAATGTGATGTTCTCGTTTTCTCGTTTCAAGAAATCACCTTTAACTTTGTTTCTCCAGTTGACAATGTTTGTTACGTCGGCTTCGACATAAGAAGTAACGTGTGGTGCAACATGCACAGACATCACCATGTGCTCGGCGATCAACTTCCGCATGCGGTCCATCTCAATGATTTCATCTCCCGGATTTGGAATAACGATTGGTCCTTTGATGTGTGCATGTGTTGCGCTTTCTTGGATTGTGTTTGCTTTTGGCGCCTCGACAACGGTTTTAGGGCTTGCTGCTGCAGGAGCAGAACCCCGATTTTCAATGTGTGAGAGTATGTCTTTCTTTGTGACTCGTCCTCCTTGACCAGTTCCGGAAATAACCTCAAGTTCATTCATTCCAATACCTTCTTTTTCAGCAATGCTGCGCACAAGTGGGGAATAGAATTTGCCCGATGGGCCATTTTTGTCAAGGTCTTCTGAATCAATCTCGTTGGACTCGGAAATGACTTGAGCTGAAGAAATAGTTTCTGCAACAGGCGCGGCAGCTGCGGGTACAGAATCGCTTGTGTCGGCACCGTCGGTTGAAATAATGGCAATGACATCTCCAACTTGCGCGACTTGGTCTTTGCCGAAAAGTTGCTTTATTAGAATACCACTAGCTTCGGAAGGCAATTCATTATCCACTTTGTCTGTTGCGACTTCAACCAAAGGCTCGTCCATTTCGACTTTGTCGCCGACATTCTTTAACCAATTTGTAATGGTCGCTTCGGTAACACTTTCTCCCATCTTCGGGAGTCGGATTTCTATCTGTGCCATAATTTCCGTGTTGGAATATGTTTTCTATAACGAGGACAAAAGTAATGTAAAATTCAATTTCAACAAGAGGACACGTGCTTTTATCGATCGAGTTTTCTCCATGCTTTCAATAGAATGGAAAGATCGCTGGATATGCGATAATCTCTGGCATAAATTAAATCGAGCTTATCGGATATCGTAGGGTCAGGTACGGAAAGTGCGTCAGAAGGCGAAAGCACTCCCGGTTTTAAGCGGGGAAGAACGCGTTGTGCCGATGCAGTTCGTTCACCATAACCCACAATAGATCGTTTGCCAGCAATGATGTGCAGTACATTTTTTAGCATTTGAATTTTACATGCATAAGACCAAACCATAATGGGATAGCCAAGCAGCAAAAGAATTCCAAAAATGAAGTCAAATGACCGCTTTGCTCTGCGATTTTCAGGCTTGCTGATTGCGTCGATGTTTAAAACGTAAAGATCTCCAGCAGTTTCAATGGAATTGCTGCCAATAAGCGAAATGCTGTCCGGTTGAGCAATTTTAAAATCTAGGCCTGTTGAATCGATTTCTGTCATCCAACTGATGATTTCTCGTGCACTTGTGTCTCTTGCACAGAAAACAATTTCATCGATCTTGTGAATGTGTGCGATTTGATCAAGCTGACCAATTGTTCCTACTGATCCAGCTTCTTTCTCAGTTCCTGGAGATACATGCTCAATCAACTCGATTTTTGGATAGGTTTGAATCAATAATGCCCTAACACGCTCATACTCATCATTTTTTCCGACTACCGCAAAAGAACGAGATTTCGTGCCCTTCAGGCTGAATGATTGCCCAATGGAAAAGTGCAAAAATAGGCGTGAAATGAGGTAGTACGTGATGGTCCATGCTGCGCCAAGTAGAATGTACAAGCGCGAAAATTGCCAATCTTTGGGTAAAAGGGCATACACGACCAAAATGGAGATGGTTCCAGGAACACTCGCTTTGATGAACTTTATGAACTTCAAGGGCTTGTCGTAGCTGCCAACAAAAAGCTGTGCGATAATCCAAACCAAGGTGTACGCAGGGATTGCAATTTGAATGATTTCGGAAGGAAAACGAATGTCAACGTTTTTCCACCGATCCGTCAAAGCAATAAGGCCGAAACAAATGATCATGAAATCAATGACAGGAAGTGTCGCACGACGTATAAATCGAGAAACAATGGCCAAGGAAGCCCGAAAGTATATGGCTGCATTGATCAAGAAGGAAAAGAGCCACGCGTTTTTTTGTGAGAAGTGTTTCCGGGCAAAGATGACCATGGCACGGTAGAATACGAACACGTAATTGACTGAACTTTTCTTGGTGCTTTCCCCTTTGTAATGGATTATGCGCGTTTTTGGGAAATAATAATTCTTGTAGCCCCCTTTTTGAATGCGGTATGAAAGATCGATGTCCTCACCATACATGAAAAATGCCTCGTCGAGTAAACCTACTTTTTCAAGGGCTTCACTGCGCATCAGCATGAATGCCCCGCTAAGTATATCTATTTCATTTGTTTCGAATTCACTCAAATAGCCCAAGTGATAGGTGCCGAAGCGCTTGGATTTTGGAAATATGCGCGACAGCCCAAAGATTTTGTAAAAGGCCACAGCAGGAGTGGGAAGTCCGCGCTTCGATTCAGGCAGGAAAACTCCCTTTCCATCGACCATACGTACACCCAATCCACCTGCATCTTCATGCCCATCCATAAAATCAATGACCTTTGAAAATGTATCTTCTTCGACCACTGTGTCTGGATTCAGCAACAGGATGTATTTGGCATCCGAAAGACGAATCGCTTGATTGTTTGCCTTGGAAAATCCAAGATTCTCCTTGTTATCGATGAGTGTATACTCTGGAAATTTAGTCCGTACCATTTCCACAGAACCATCGATCGAATTGTTGTCAACCACGAATACTTGACCATTGATGCCATCCATGGCTTTGCGCACAGAATTGAGGCATTGCTCTAGGAAAAACTCAACATTGTAATTTACAATGATGACAGAAATGCTGTAT
>JBILBT010000291.1:0-3893 GCA_044353545.1 Crocinitomicaceae bacterium
TTTGGACAGTGCGATTGCTGCTGGTCAATTGGAAATTGTCGATCTGGAAACGCGCTATGTGGATCACGTGAAAGCACATTTCGACATTGCTGCCATTGAAAATTCAGGAATGAATCTCGTGTATGACGCCATGTACGGTGCTGGTCAACGCGCTTTGAAACGCATTTTACCGAATACCCAGTTTTTGCATTGTGACTATAATCCTTCCTTCATGGGACAGGCACCCGAGCCAATTGCGAAGAATCTGCAAGAACTCGAGACATACATCAAAGAAAAAGGAAACATTGATTGCGCCTTGGCAACGGATGGCGATGCAGATCGAATTGGTTTATACAATGGCAAGGGGGAATTTATCGATTCACACCACATCATTTTATTGCTAATTCATTACATGGCGAAATACAAGAAGATGACCGGTAAAGTTGTCATTGCCTTCTCGGTAACGCCTCGTGTTGAGCGCATGGCAGCACATTATGGGTTTGAATTGATTACCACAAAAATTGGATTCAAAGACATCGCAGCCATCATGGTTGAAGATGATGTGCTGATTGGTGGTGAGGAGTCTGGAGGGATTGCTGTGAAAGGACATATTCCAGAGCGCGATGGCATTTGGATGGGAATGATCATCTGGGAATTTATGGCGAAATCAGGCAAAACGTTGGATGAATTGATTGATGAAGTGTATGAAATTGTTGGAGAATTCAAATTTGAGCGCAATGACCTTCACATCACGGAAGACTTAAAACAGCGCATCATCGCCAATTGCAAGTCCGACAACTACAAGTCGTTTGGACCCTACAACGTTCGAGATGTGAAAACAACAGATGGATTCAAGTATTTCTTTGACGATGACCGTTGGGTAATGATTCGTCCATCTGGAACGGAGCCCGTGTTGCGTACCTACGCGGAAGCGCCAACATTGGAGGAAGTACGGGTCATTTTGAAAGCCACCGAACAAGCCATCTGTCACTAATTTTTTTCGTAAAAAAGGATGCGATTTGTTTAAATCAAAACGTATCTCATTTTCTTGGCTGCATTCATTGAGTTACTTTGCAGTTCCCTAATTGATTTACTCATGAAGTGATCAAATCAGGAAGTGAACACGTAACCATTTAATACAGAATACCATGAAACCATTCATCACCATTGCCTTTGTGGCAATGACTGCCTTTTCCTTCTCCCAAGAAGACATTTTCACCGCGGTACGCAAAAATGACACGACCGCAATTCAATCACTTTTGAAGGCGGGAAGCGACATCAATGAATACGACATCAAAGGATTTACGCCTCTGATTCTCGCCGTTTATCTCGGCAATTTTGATGCTACAGAATATCTGTTGCGTAAAGGCGCACAAACTGACCTCAAAGATTACTCGGGAAATACTGCGCTGATGGGCGCCGCATTCCAAGGACATTATTCCTTGTGTGAATTGCTTTTAATGTACAATGCCAATCCAAATGCATTGAACTTAAATAATGCCAACGCCCTATTTTTCGCGGTAACCTTCGAACAAAATGACATCGCCAAATTGCTCATTCAACACGGGACAAACTTAAAGCAACTGGATAGTTTTGGCAAGTCCGTTCTCGACCATGCCTTTATGCAAGAAAACGACGTTTTGATTGGCGCCATTGAAGATGCCGCAGCGGTGAAGTAAGAAGCGAGACGTGTTCAATTCATTCGAATTGCCTAATATTGCAGCATGGCAGGATCAACATTCGGTACGATTTTCAAACTCACCACCTTTGGCGAATCTCATGGCGCTGCTATAGGCGGTGTGATCGATGGTGTACCTTCTGGCATGAAAATCAGTTTTGAACGCGTTCAAGAGGAACTAGACCGAAGAAAACCAGGACAATCTTCCATCGTAACTCAGCGAAAAGAATCCGATACGGTTGAATTTCTTTCTGGACTTTTTGAAGGGAAAACGACTGGAACTCCTATTGGTTTTATCATTCGGAATGAAGACCATAAATCGGAGGATTACGCAGAGATGAAGGATGTTTACCGTCCCTCACATGCCGATTTTACCTACCAAGAAAAATACGGCATTCGCGATTACAGAGGAGGAGGACGTTCCAGTGCCCGTGAGACGGCATGTCGGGTGGTAGCGGGATCAATTGCGAAGCAAATTCTCAACACATTCAACATAGAATTTTCCACCTATGTCGATCAGATTGGCTCCATACGCCTGATTGATTCAGCATTTTTCCCTCACGACGCCATTGAGTCAAACCCTGTGCGTTGTCCAGATATTGAAAAAGCCAAAGAAATGGAAGCGCTCATTCGTGAAGTCCGAAGCGAAGGTGACACGATCGGCGGCTGTATTCGCTGCATGGTTCTGAATGTTCCAGTTGGACTTGGAGAGCCTGTATTTGATAAGCTTCATGCAGAACTCGGCAAGGCCATGTTTTCCATCAACGCGGTCAAGGGTGTAGAATTTGGAAGTGGATTTTCCGCCGTTGAAATGCGCGGATCTGCACACAACGATATTTTCAATGTGGATGGAAGTACACGAACAAATTTAAGTGGTGGAATTCAAGGAGGAATTTCGAATGGAATGCCGATTGAATTTCGTGTGGCATTTAAACCTGTAGCGACAATTGCCCAAAAGCAAGAAACAATTACAGTCTCAGGCGAAGAAAGCGTTGTTCAAGGAAAAGGACGTCATGATGCATGCGTGGTTCCAAGGGCAGTACCTATTGTTGAGTCCATGGCTGCGGTTGTTTTGCTAGATATGCTGCTTCGGCAGCAAGCTGCGCGTTTGACCATAGATTTTAAGATGTCAGGACATTAGATATTAAGACTTGGGCTGAGGTGCGCTAGCAGACTCGAAGCCACAAAAGAATTATTCATTCTTCGTAACTCGTAATTCGTAATTCGTAATTAAAAGACAATAGACCGCCTTCGGCTGATGGACATTGGACAATAAGATTTTAAGACTTGGGACAAGCGAGACTTGATCATTCTTCGAAAGCGAATTGTTTAATCACCAAATTCGTAATTCGTAATTAAAAGACAATAGACCGCCTTCGGCTGATGGACAAAGGACATTTGGATATCTCTCGTATTGTCACCTGCGTTATAGCTTAGGAAGCATGTATAAACCACCCCTTGCCCCTCCACGAGGGGATTTTTATTTTTTTCTTGCTGAGTGTCAACTCACCAAACATTCATAACTCGTAACTCGTAACTCGTAATTCCTAATTAGTAATTAGTAACTAATCACCGTCTTGGAGATCAAAAACCAAATCAGAGCAATGTTCTACAGCAAAAAACTGATTGGCAATTTCCAACAATTGAGAAGATGTCAATTCGTCGATGCCGTCACAAATTTCAGCGATGGTGTCTATTTGATCGAAGAGTAGCAAGCTTTTTCCTAAGCCAAGCATCAACCCGGAGTTTGAATCCAATGACAGCGCGAGATACCCTTTAAGTTGTTCTTTGGCTTGGTTCAATTGAAGTACACCCAACTTTTTGTCACGCAGCAATTTCAATTCTTTTTGCACCAAGGCAAGTGATTTGTCGACATACTTTTGGTCGGTGCCAAAATAAACACTCCAATATCCAGTATCGGCATATGAGGTGTATCCAGCTTCCACGTTGTATGAATAGCCATATTTCTCGCGGATAGAAAGATTTAAGCGTGAATTCAAGGCTGGTCCGCCCAAGATATTTGTCAGCAAAGCCATTCCTCTGCGTTCATCGTCTTTGTAACCTGGAGCCATTCCACCAACGATGGCATGCACTTGATAATTGGCTTCATTCGATCGCTTGTGAAAAGGAGGCAAAGGTTCAAACAACTCTGGCGTGTGCATGTGTTTTCCAGATGCACAGGCACCAAAATGCGATTCAAGCATACGTTCCAGTCGGTGTTTTGAAATATCACCAA
>JBILBT010000292.1:0-3838 GCA_044353545.1 Crocinitomicaceae bacterium
TGTCTGACTGGCATGCGTTGGTCGGACATCAACACCTTGCACTGGAAACAAATTCGTTATTCAGAAACCAATGGCTACGAGATTGTATTCAAGCAACAGAAAACGGGCGGACAAGAATACCTACCCATCAATGATTCTGCGTTTGACTTATTGCCCGAAAGAGCGCCCGATAATGCAAAGGTGTTTGTTGGGATAAAATACAGCGCCTATTTGAATGTCGTTTTGTTTCGTTGGGTAGTGAGTGCAGGAATCACCAAACACATCACCTTTCATTGTGGCAGACATACCCACGCGGTCTTGTTGCTGACGAATGGAATAGACATTTACACGGTGAGTAAATTGCTCGGACATAAATCCATTACCACCACTCAAATTTATGCGCACATTGTCGATAGTAAGAAAAAAGAAGCGGTTAATTCTATTCCAAAATTGAACCTTTAAAATTAGAATTGACAAATACTTGACAGCGAAACCCTTATTTTGTCTGAAAAAATGAGTTAAAGTTGACAAGATTTTGTAAATAATAAATATCTGAAAATCAATTACATAGGTCGTTGTATATTGAAAAAAGTTTCGGAGATTTGCATTATGTTTAATGATAATCATAACTCGAAACCAATTTGGCAGTTCTCGATAGGAGAGTTTGAAGCCCGTCTCAAGAAGATGGTTTCAACACTCATAGAACTGGCCGTGACTAAGGCTTTCGAGGAGCGTGCAAATTTAGTTGCAGACAGCTCCTCAGACACCCTCGATTTAAAAAAGGCTTCCGAATTAACAGGCTTGAGTTCATCAACCATTTATTCGAAAGTCAGCCGATTTGAAATGCCTTCTTTAACAAGAGGGAGACCCCTGCTCTTTAGTAAAAAAGAACTGATGTCTTGGTTGGAAGCAGGGCGACCAAAAAACTATTTAAACATTTTAAAAAAGAAATTATGATTTTAGAATCGTTAGTGATTGATCCGTTCAATCCATTTTTAAGACGCTGTCCCTATTGCGGGAGAGAATTTATTGCCGACCAAATGGGTCGCAAATTCTGTGTTGAATTCAACGGAATTTTAAACTATTGCAAAGACCACTTTCACAAACCTCGAATTCACGAAAGACTTGAATTAAGGAACGAAGTCCTAAATTTTCTGCAAGATCTGGAAATGCCCGGGCCCATAAACAATCATAAGAAAGTGCATAAAATGTTTCATTGGTTTTTGGAATTCGCTTTTGACAATGTATCCTCTGAATTTGCGATTGGGGGAGAATTTCTCAAACGCATCGACATATGTGTGAAAGAGAAGAAAAAACAGGTGGGTCTAGAAATTAAACTGACCAGTGAATTGGATGGAGACTATTCCCAACATTTCAATGGATTGTTGGGTCAACTTTCGTACTACGAACTTATTTTTAAAAATAATCTTATCGTTGCGTATGTTGGGAATTTATCGCGACGGACGAGAGCACACTTCGAGAAAGTCAGTTCAGCCCTCAAGGAACGCGGGATAATTGTAGTGAATATTCCTGAAAACTGGGAAGAACTCTAGTGATTCTTAAGGTAACCCGATGAGGAAACAATAATCCCCGTGATGAACCGATTTGCTTCGTGGATTCACGGGGATAATTATTTTATTAAATAATTGGATTAG
Source organism: Crocinitomicaceae bacterium (assembly GCA_044353545.1). GTDB lineage: Bacteria > Bacteroidota > Bacteroidia > Flavobacteriales_D > Crocinitomicaceae > M0103. The sequence goes on from JBILBT010000292.1 coordinate 1,635, forward strand.
GATATTATCTTTAGGATTCTAAAGTAATGTGAATCAATAATTTTATCACTTAGCCCACATAATTTAGACGGATATGCGCTAATTTGTTTCGCTTATATATAAGTTAAAGCCAAGTTAAAAAAACAACAATGAACAATCATCCACATCTGAATATACTTCATTCATTATACTTAAACGAAACTCAGTCCTTTCGTAAAGTTCACCGAATGATAGATCTGTTTGAGAGCATCATCAAAACGCATACAGTGGTGATTCTTTGTGAGTATGTAAAACACAACAAGTTGAGTGATTCTGCTAAGGGATTACTGGCTCAGGGGTTACGAACCCCTTCATTGGGAACCTGGCAATTATTTAGCAGGGTATTGTTTGAAGAGTTACAAAAAGACAATTACGAATTCTTGTTGAGTGATTTTCCTAACGAGTTTCAATTCTTAGATAAAGCATTGAATTCTGATAAAACCAATGTTATTGCGATGCGAAATGGATATGCCCATGGAGCAACACCAAGCGATGACGAGTGTAAAATTGACATTAAAAAGTTTGAGCCTTTTTTAATTCAACTCATGGAGTTGAACTGGTTGGTATCCTCGACATTACAAGTTCAGAATGGGAAAGTAACGATTGTTCATGCAAATGGGGTGCTTAGTCTGCACCCCATGTTACTATACCGCAAGGAAGACTCCGATGCCTCTTTTGCCTTTTTCAATGATTTAAAAAATGATAAAGTAGGACTACTCAATTACCCATTAGGGAAACATTATCGTGAAAAAGATTTTTTTACCGAGTTTCAAGAATACCTGCCGCTTCAAGATTGGAAAAAAACGGGCAACAATGAATTTTATCAACGAATTGAGGAGCTCACAGAAACATTCAAAGGCAGAACAATTGAACGAGAAAAGCTTTTGCAATTCGCAAGTTCCAAAAGCAAAGGATTTTTTTCTATTCAAGGGAATCCGGGTATTGGCAAATCAGCTTTGATTGCTCAATTTTTTAAAGACTTACGTGCGCACGATGCGTTAAAGAAACTTCATGTTGTGGAGTATTTTATTCGCCGAGGTACCCAACAGGCCCAATTGGAGTATTTGCTCAATTACCTCATCCGCAGAACGGATGAGTATTTTCCAGATGGGAAAGAAATACGTGCCGAAGGTAAAATGGTATTTGATTTACAAAATCAACTCTTTGCGAAATGGCGCTTGTGGGGCGAACATTCAAAAGGTCAGAAAATATTATTTTTAATCGATGGTTTAGATGAAGGAGTAGAAAACGATGTGGTGACCTACCTACCTCGTGAGAATTTCGAAAACATCTTGATCATCTATGGCTCGCGTCCAGGTGGACATAAAACCATTGATGACCTTTGGGCAACTTTACCAACAGAATATCATACTAAGTTGGAACTTTATGGCTTAAGCAAGGAAGACATTCGTGCGCTCATTTATGAAGTAGCAAATAAATACGAAATAGACCGCGAAAGCAGTTGGATTGATGCGGTACAAAACCGTTCGCAGGGTAATCCGCTGTATTTGAAATTGCTTTGTGATGCCGTCGAAAACGGTAGTATTGGTATTAACGATATAAATGCGCTACCTAAAAAAATTGATGAATACTACAAAGCTATTTTGCAACGCTATGCGCACGATGCGGTCGATGGCGATGCTTTGCTCACTAACTTGTACACTTTTGCTGCAGCAAAGGATTACTTAACAATGTCTCACCTTGGTCTGATCAACAAACTTGGCGCTGCGACCGTGCAGCGTATAGGAAGCACCTTAAAGGAAGTACTTTATGAAAATCCGCTTACCGAGGAAGTGCTCGATTACCAATTGTTTCACGAAAGTTTTCGGGAGTATTTAGTAAAAGAAAAAGCCAAAGAAGTAAGAGATGCTAGCGATCGTATTATCGATTTCTGTGCCACTTGGCAAGAATTGGAAGGCAATTGGGAACAGCGTTATGCACTGGAACACTATGCTACTCACCTATCTGAAAGCAAGAAGGCACAGCATCACGAAGTATTGATGAACTTGATATACGATGAAGAATATGCGAGTGAGCAAATAAAAACATTGAAAAGTTTTGATTCTTCCAACCGCTTATTTCAACTCACATTACTGAAAGCATCAGAATTAAAAAAGGAGGAGCATGTACTTGAAGCCGCCCTATGTTTGGTAGATATGAAATATGAAGAAGCAAACGATACCCCG
>JBILBT010000293.1:0-3833 GCA_044353545.1 Crocinitomicaceae bacterium
GGGGCACACCGACACCCGTGGAGACGATAAAGAAAACATGAAACTCTCCTCAGAGCGAGCAAAAGCAGTGTATGAATATTTAATCGGCAAAGGCATTACAGCGGACCGATTAAGTCATAAAGGATACGGAGAAAGCAAGCCGATGATTGGTGATGCAGAAATCAGTAAATTAGCAACGGAAAAGGAGCGTGAAGCAGCGCATCAATCCAATAGAAGAACTGAATATCGTGTTGTAAAATGATGCATTTTTTAAAGTTAATTCGCCTTGTTAATCTTCTAATTATCGTTTTGACGATGTATGGAGTGCACACCTTTCTGATTGAGGTCAATTATGATGAAATGGTCAATACCCATGCGGTAGATTTCTTTCTTCTCGTACTTTCAACCGCAATGATCGCTGCAGGAGGCAATATCATCAATGACTATTTTGATGTGAAAGCTGATCGCGTCAACAAGCCCGAAAAACTGATCATTACCAAGCATATAAAACGTCGTTGGGCCATCGTGACCCACTGGGCATTGAATGGTATTGCCTTTTCGATTGCCATTTATCTCAGTATCAAATACCAAACCCTTTGGTTCGTCTTCATTCATCTCATTTCCATCAATACCCTCTGGTTCTACAGCATGCTCTTTAAACGCAAGGTGCTCGTTGGAAACATTATGATTGCTGCGATGACGGCTCTTGTCCCAATTCTGGTTATTGTATTCTTCCGGGTAAATAATTATTCCCCGTACCCCCATTCCGAATTTGACCCACTATCCTGGGGGGCAGATATTGATTATTCAGTGATTTACTTGATTGCCGCTTTTGCTTTCATTCAAAATTTAGCACGAGAAATCGTTAAAGACGCACAAGATGTCGCTGGAGATCAGCTGATTTATGTTAAATCTTTACCCATGGTTATTGGCGAATCAAAGTCACTCAAAATTGTCATGGCACTGCTTCTTGCGCTTCCAGTTTTCTATGTGTGGATATCTGTGCTAGAGTTGGATACCCTCGTGAAAAACACCTCATTTTTCAAGGCTTCCCTTCCTTTTGCAGTGGCAGCATTCTTGAATTTATGCGTGATTCTATTGATGCTCATTCAAAAGAAAATGCATCTAAAGCTTTACGACGCTTTGATTAAAATCTCGATGCTCTGCGGGGTGCTTGCCACATTCTATATCGCGTACCTGTATTCATGAAAATCATTTTAGGATCAGCGTCACCACGACGCAAAGAGTTGCTCAGTGCAGCAGGATTTTCCTTTGAGGTGCGCACCAAAGATACAGACGAATCATTTCCATCCGAATTACCAAGCGATGAGGTCGCCTTGTTTGTTGCAACGAAAAAACTACATGCGCTGCTAGAAAACTTGGAGGACGATGCTGTACTCATTTGTGCAGACACCACTGTTGTTGTTGATAATCTGATATTAAACAAGCCTAAAGATGTCGCAGAAGCGAGCGAAATGCTTCATACGTTATCCAATCGCTCACATAAAGTCATTACAGGGGTGTGCATTGCCTCAAAACAAAAAAGCCATTCTTTTTCAGTGGTAACGACCGTTCTTTTTAAAGAATTGTCCTCTGTTGAAATTGATTTTTACATTCAAAAGTTCAAACCATTCGACAAAGCTGGGGGCTACGGGATTCAAGAATGGATTGGTCATGCGGCAATAGTGCGTATCGAGGGCTCTTACAACAATGTAGTAGGCTTGCCCACCCATGAAGTGTATGAAGCACTTCGCTTATTTCTGTAAACGAAAAAAGTCCACCGAAGTGGACTTTTCAACTATTTTCTTTCAAGTATCTTAAAGCGCTCTAAATGTCACGCGGCGGTTCTTTGCCATTTGAAGATCTTGATCATCTGATTCTGAAATTTCATCATTCGGTATTGCGCTATTTTCTACAACAGAAATAAGTCGATTCGGATCAATTCCTTTTCCTTTCAAGTAGGCAATTACTGCATCTACACGTTTTTCAGCCATTCCCGAATATTGCGTTTTCTCTACCCCCACAGAATCTTCCATCGCATCGCTGTGACCAATCACTTCGAGTTTCATCTCAGAATTTTCAGTCAATTTTGCAGCAATCAAATCTAACATCGCTTTTCCGTCTGGAGACAAATTCGCCTTCCCAAAGGCAAAGAATGTTTGTTGTGCATTCACCACTTGCGCTGGTGTCATTTTGCTATTCACGATCACCGATTTCTGGAAAACCATAGTTGAATACTCATTTTTAGGCTCGTCACCTGCGCAAGAACACTCTGCAGAAGCATCCATCATGACTACAGATACTTCATCTAAGTAATAGTATGCAGCAGGAATTACCTCTGCATCCATATCTTTCGGTTTCTTGTTGGTTTCTGTTTTGACGTTCTCGTTCTTAATGAAATTGCCAATTGTCAAATATTTCTCTCCACCTTTCGCTTCATAGACCCCACAGATTTTCTCCCAATTGTAGGTTGCATTGATGATCTTGTTGTCGCGTTGCTGAACATGCGCAACATCTATAATTGATGTTTTCGTATCGGTTGCAAATGGCTTATTCGAAAAATTAGCTCCCAGTTGGTTGCAGGCATATTTTGATGCTTCAGCCAATGACACATTGAAGGTAACACAGTAGCGCACTCCTTTTTTCAAAGGTGCATCCAATTTCACCATGGCATACGTTCTTGGCATTTTGTCATTGTAAGAATAGGCGACAATTCCAACATAGTTTACACCTTCTTTGGCTTTTTCTTTTCCGTATGCATTTTGTTCAACACTATTGTAGAGCTTATCTTTTTTAGGGTCTTTTATCTTGTTATTGATAAAGGCATCCGTCTTCGCTCCTGTCGGACTCAACCAGCTTGTTACTTTATCAAGTTGACCAAGAGATTTGATCTTCCCATCGTTTGCCTCGAAACTTCCGTTCGGAACAAGATTCACAGATTGAGCCGTCAATTGACCGCATACAAGAGCTGCAGTAAAAAAAGCAGCAATTTTTCCAGTTTTAATACTAACGCATTTCATAGTCTTTCACAGTTTTAATGAATGTTTTCACCTTTTCGGGGTCGATATCAGGATAAACACCATGCCCCAAATTTACAATATGTCTTTTACTTATGAACGAATCTAACATTTTTATTGTTCTCTTTTCCACTTCTGAATGGCTTGAGTACAAGGCACAAGGGTCTAAATTGCCTTGCAGCGTGCGTGATTCACCAATAAAATTACGGATTTCCGAAACATCCATATTCCAGTCCAATCCGATGGTGTTGCAGTTCAATTTCGCAAGAGCGGGAACAGAGGTAATGGCTCCTTTCGAAAAAATCGTGATCGGAACTTCTGTTATCGCATCGGCGATTTGTGCCATGTATTTCAATCCAAATTCAGCGTATTGTTCAGTTCCCAATATTCCGGCCCACGAATCAAACACCTGAACCATGTCGGCTCCTGCTTCGATTTGTGCTTTCAGATAGCTGATTGTCACTTGTGTGATGCGCACTAGCAACTCATGTGCCAATTCAGGATCGGTGTACAATAGTTTTCGGGATTCAGAGAACGTCTTTGACCCTCTTCCTTCAACCATATAACAAAAGATTGTCCAAGGTGCTCCTGCAAAGCCAATCAATGGTACACGACCATGGAGTTCCTTTTTTGTCAATTTGATGGCATCAAGCACATATCCCAATCGATCGTATACATCGATGTTCGCATCAGCAAATATGAGCCCTTCACGGCTGCGGATTGTTTTTTCAAACCAAGGACCGCTCTTTTCTAGCATTTGGTATTCCAAGCCCATTGCCTCGGGAACCACCAAAATATCAGAAAAGATGATCGCTGCATCCACACCCAATAAATCCA
>JBILBT010000294.1:0-3809 GCA_044353545.1 Crocinitomicaceae bacterium
ATTATACCGTAACTGGAACAAATGCAGCGGGATGCACAGCCACCTCCAGTTTAATTGTAACCGTGAAAGCCCTCCCCCTTGTCAATGCTGGCTTCGATGCTACCATTTGTGCTGGACAGTCTACGATTCTCAGTGCTACAGGAGCTAACGGGTATCAATGGACGGGACTTGCCGCTGGGAATCCAATTACTGTAACACCAACTTCTACAACGACCTATACTGTAACGGGTACAGCCGCGAATCTATGTACCAATACCGATCAAATCCTTGTCACGGTCAATCCGGTACCTGTTGTGAATGGCGGTACGGATGTCACGATTTGTCCTTTGGCACAAGTCACGCTGACCGCCTCAGGAGCAACTACCTACTCTTGGAATCCGATCGTTCAAAATGGCCTTGCATTTACACCAACGACAACAACAAATTTTCAAGTAACAGGAACATCCAATCTTGGATGTACAGCCACAGACTTGGTGTTAGTGACCGTTTTGCCAGCTCCTTCTCTCTCCACTCCGAACGCAGCTACGTGCCAAAATGGAACAGTGAATGTGGTTGCCACAGGAGCACAATCGTACACCTGGTCCCCTGCAACCAATTTAAGCGGGATAAGCGGTGGAAGTTTACTCTTCACTGCCGGAAATACAACGACGTACACGATTGTTGGAACAAGTGCGAATGGGTGCACGGCATCGTCTAATTTGGTTGTTACAGTAAATCCACTTCCTGCAACCTCTGCGGGGACTGACGTCAGCATTTGTGCTGGCCAATCCACCACACTGACAGCAAGCGGTGCGAACACCTACACCTGGACAGGCGCTGCCGGAAATCCAATCACAGTAAGTCCAGCGGTGACTACAACCTATACCGTAACTGGAACAAGTGCGGCAGGTTGCACCAATGCTGATCAAGTCATTGTAACGGTAAATCCATTGCCAAGTGTGAATGGTGGCGCAGATGTTACTGTTTGTTCTGGTCAAGCTGTAACATTAACGGCCACAGGAACTTCGACGTATTCTTGGAATCCAGCCATCACAAATGGAGTTTCATTCAACCCAACAAACACGGCAACGTATGTGGTCACTGGAACTTCCGCATTGGGATGTGTCGCAACAGACAATGTCCTCGTCACTGTCAATCCGATCCCTGTGGTTGTGGTCAACGACGCCGCACTTTGCGTTGGTGGAACTGTTGCACTGACAGCGAGTGGAGCAACTACCTATGCCTGGAGTCCAGCGACAAATTTGAGTGCCACAACTGGCTCGAACCTTACCTTTACAGCAGGTTCAACGACAAACTATACGATTACAGGAACAAGTGCTGCAGGTTGCGTGGGAACTGACAATGCCACCGTCACAGTAAATGCTTTACCTGTAGTGATTGCGGGTGCAGACCAAACGGTGTGTGAAGGAAATCAAATTACACTCACGGCATCAGGGGCAACAACCTATTCTTGGAATCCAATCGCGACAAATGGTACTGCCTTCACTCCACCTTTGGGAACCACACTTTACACGGTAACAGGAACAAATGCCAACGGATGTATTGCCACCGATCAAGTGTCCGTTTTAGTAAATGCGAATCCAATCGTGAATGCAGGAACGGACATCTCTCTTTGCCTCGGCGATCAAGCAACATTAACAGCCACTGGAGCACAAACATATTCGTGGTCGGGAAGTGTTGTAGATGGAACACCATTTGCACCAACAGGAACGACAACATACACGGTAACGGGAACAAGTGCAGCCGGGTGTATATCTACCGATGCTTTGATTTTAACTGTCAATCCTATCCCAACGGTTAATGCTGGAGCGGATGTTGAAACATGTGCTGGACAGAATGTCACCTTGGCAGGAAGTGGTGCAGCAACGTACACCTGGGATGGCAGCGCTGTGAACAATCAGCCTTTCTTGCCACCAACGGGTACGACCGTTTATACGGTTACAGGAACAAGTGCGGCAGGATGTGTGGATACCGATCAAGTATCTGTCTTGGTCAACCCGAACTACCAAGCGACCTTTGTGCCCAGTACAACATTTGGCTGCGCTCCAGTTTCAGTTACTTTGTACAACACCACGGCAGGAGGTTCTATTGATTGTTCATGGTCCTTGGGTAATGGTGTTACTTTGCAAGGATGCGATTCAGTGAGCTTTGTAGTAGAAAGTGCAGGATGTCTTGATGTCACTTTGAGTGTAAATGCGGCCAATGGCTGTTCGAGCACGGTCACACAGGCAAACCTCATTTGTGTTGAAGAAACGCCTGTGGCTGAATTTGCAGCACTTCCAAATGTCATTACTGTATTTGATCCCCCTGTTCAATTCCTAAACACCTCATCTGGAAGTGCTCTATACATTTGGGACTTTGGCGATGGCTCACCATTGATTGAGGCCAACGATCCAACGCATGACTATTCCCAAGATTCAGTAGGCGCCTATTTAGTGACCTTATTGGCCACTTCACCTTCCGGATGCACTGATACCGCCTATGCCTTAATTCAGATCATTGACGACGTCATTTTCTACGTTCCGAATTCCTTCACACCAGACGGTGATGTTGTAAATCAGACATTCCAACCTGTATTTACCTCTGGCTTCGATCCGGCTGAATATTCAATGCGCATCTTCAACCGTTGGGGAGAAGTTGTTTTTGAGACGAACGATGCTGCTTTTGGTTGGGACGGAGGCTACGGCAACGGGTCCAACTATAAAATGATGCAGGACGGCACCTACACGTGGAAAATAGAATTCACCGTGTTGCAAACCGACGAGCGCATCATGAAAGTTGGGCATGTCAATTTGCTGAGGTAAGGTTTTCAACAATCCACTATTTGTAAAAATCAAGAGGGCAATATACCCTTAAACTACAGGAAATATGCTTCAAGCACCTTTGTAAAAAACAAAGTGATGGAAGCAAAAAAGCGAAAACTAGATGTTGTAGTCATTTCCGACATACATCTAGGTACATTTGGTGCACAAGCAGGAGAATTAGCAGATTATTTAAATTCCATTGACATAGACATCCTTGTGCTCAATGGTGATATCATTGACATTTGGCAATTCAACAAGCGCTATTTCCCCAACAGCCACATGGCCGTGATACGCGCCATCTTCACAAAGCTTTCTAAGGGTACAAAAGTTCATTACATCACAGGGAACCACGATGAGATGTTGCGCAAATTCAATGGCTTTTCCTTAGGTGACTTCACCATTCAAAACAAAATTGTTCTCAACCTTCCAACTGGAAAGGCATGGATCTTTCACGGTGATGTTTTCGACACGTCTATGAAACAGTCAAAGTGGATAGTGAAGTTGGGGGGATTTGGATACGATTTGTTGATCCGTATAAATTCAATTGTGAATTGGTGCAGCGAACGGATGGGTCGTGGGCGCGTATCCCTATCAAAAAAGGTCAAAGACAGTGTGAAAGGAGTAATCAGTTACATCAACAATTTTGAAGAAACGGTGGCTGAAATTGCCATTTCCAAAGGATACGAATATGTGATTTGTGGACACATTCATCAGCCAACCATTCAAGAAATGACCACCAAAGACGGCCGTGTTCATTATTTAAATTCTGGTGATTGGATAGAAAATAGAACTGCGCTAGAATATGTAGATGGCACTTGGACACTTTATACGCATCAAGAGAAAAAAACAAAACGCGAGCAAAAACCTGACGAAAAGAATCATTTGGATTACGATCATCTCTATAATGATGTGATTTTGGACAATTCATATTCTTTAAATTTTGTTGAGCTATGAAAATTCTTTACGGTATTCAAGGAACAGGCAATGGGCATGTAGCACGAGCGC
>JBILBT010000295.1:0-3805 GCA_044353545.1 Crocinitomicaceae bacterium
GAAAGTGATTTCATGTCTGACACGGAAAATCCAATACCCGCATCGATGAATTGTTGTGCTTCCGGAAAACGGTTAAACTTCGGACCAAAAAGCACAGAGATTCCATACACAGCGGGCTCTAATATGTTGTGTAGCTTTCCAGAAAATCCACCACCGACATAGGCAATCTTCGCAGACCCATACGCACTTGAAAGATGTCCGATGGTATCTAAGATTAAGACCTGACAATTCTTCTTGTCGTTTTCTGTGAATCGAATACTACGCTCACCAAGTGTTTTTTGCAACGATTGAACGTGAGCAGAGTCAATGTTATGCGGAGCAATGATGCATTTAATGGAAGGATGTGCTTCAATCCAAGGAAGAATGATGGCTTCGTCTTCTGGCCACGTGCTTCCAAAAATAATGGCTTGTTCTCCCTGTAAAAATTCGGCAATTCTGGGATTCGATTCTTGCTTTTCTCTTGTTTCAATCACTTTGTCATAACGGGTGTCACCCGTGATCGAAACCTCTTGAATGCCAATGGAATGGAGTAATGCACGTGTCGATTCATTTTGAACATAGAAATGATCGAAGTGGCGCAGTGAGCGTCGAAAAAATCCACCGTACCAGCGAAAAAACCGATGATTAGGACGCAGTAAGGTACAGATGGAAAAAACCTTAGCGCCTGATTTTTTCAATGCATCAATGTAATTTGCCCAAAATTCATACTTCACAAAAAAAGCCTTTTCGGGTGTAAAGTGTGACACAAATCGCTTGGCATTTTTGGGCGTATCCAAAGGCAAATAAAGGACAAGGTCGGCGGGATGAGTTCGTTTATGGTAATGTTGCATCCCAGAAGGGGAGAAGAAGGTAACGAGAATGGTATGGTTTGGATGTAGGGTGCGCATCTCATTCATCACAGGAATGGACATGTCAAATTCACCGAGTGAGGCACAATGGAACCAGAGGACAGGTTTGGAATTGGATTCAGGAAGGTGTTTAAAGAAGTCTTTTCTGCCCTTCACCCAATCTTTTGCTTTGGGGTTAAAAAACGATGCCAATCGAATGGCAAAACCGAAAAGTTGAATGCCGATGTTGTACAAGCAATGCATCAGTCGAAATAGTAATCTTTGACTTCTCGCTTATAAAACGGAATAAACCAGCCTAGGCGAAATCCATATTGGAGGTCAAACATAGTTTTTTTAGATACAGGCACATCGGGTTGATCGAAGTTAATCGTTCGCTGATTTTTAGTGAATCCTTGCTGACAATAGAATCCGCCGTAAAAGTTGTAATATCCGCCATTGGCTAAAAAAGCATACCCGACAAATTGATGCAAATTTGGTCCAATAGACAAGCGATCATACCCCTTTTTATAGTCAAGTTCCAATTGCGGAATCACCTGATCTTGCGTCTCGACGCGCAAGCGATGCACCAAGAAGCCTATGCCGCCATGCAGGAAAATACCAGAGTTGTTGTTTGTGGACAGCACGGGAATGACTTTTCCAACAGAGAGATTGATATGCATTCCTCTTGAGTAAACCAATACTTTAGCGATATCACCATTCACGTCGGTGATGTTTCCATATGAATCCAACAAGTGGTCAAAAATACCGTTCAGAGATGTGTCGAGGTCATTACCGAAAATGAAATTGGCCTCCATGCCCAAATACAGGTTCTTTTTGGTTTTGTATCCCGCCATAAATCCAAGATGGTTGAGGTAACCATAGCGATTGGCCAAATCTCCACCTGTCCAGTTGCCACCATAATGTACACCTACCCAAGGCGTTCCGATAATGGAGTCAGAGACGTTCCGCTGTGCAACTGCAGAAAGCGATAGGACGATGAACGTAAGTAAAACAATTTTCCTCAACATGCCCCAAATTTAAGGTCATTTTACAATGTACATGTTAAAAACGATGAAAATGTCGCGATGAGAAGCATAAGTTGTGGGAACAATCGTTTTGAGACGTCCATTTTTTCTTCGACTTTTCTCAATATCACCCTTGAATTCGTACCTTTACTGACTTGAACTGATTAATTGCATTCTTGAATGAAAAAGATTCAAATGGTCGATCTGATGACACAGTACCAGCAGATCAAAACAGAGGTTGATGCGGCACTGATGAATGTCATTGAAAATGCGCAATTTATCAACGGTCCAGATGTTCAATTGTTCCAAAAAGAATTGGAAGAATATCTAGGCGTTAAGCATGTTATTCCATGTGCCAACGGGACAGATGCCCTTCAAATCGCATTGATGGCCTTGGATTTAAAACCAGGCGACGAGGTGATTACCCCATCTTTTACTTACATCGCAACAACAGAAGTGATGGCTTTGCTCGGACTAAAGCCTGTTTTTGTTGAAGTGGATACGGATACGTTTTGCATCGATGCAGCTGCTATTCGTGGTGCCATCACTGAAAAAACGAAAGCGATTGTTCCCGTGCATTTATATGGTCAAGCAGCCAATATGGATGCCATCATGGAGATTGCAAAGGAGTATAATCTGCATGTCGTAGAAGACAATGCACAAGCGATTGGCAGTGACTATTACCACAACGATGGTTCGGTTTCTAAGACCGGGACCATTGGTGACATCGGTTGTACTTCATTCTTCCCATCAAAAAATCTAGGATGCTACGGAGATGGCGGCGCGATTTGCACCAACAGCGATGAGCTTGCAGCTAAGATGAGAATGATCGCCAACCATGGTCAAAGCCAGCGCTATTACCACGATGTTGTTGGGTGTAACTCACGTTTAGACACCATTCAAGCAGCCGTTCTACGTATAAAATTGCCACGATTAGATAGTTATATCGCCGCCAGAAGAAAAGTGGCCGATCATTATGACGCATTTTTCGCAGCCTATCCTCAGATTAAAACACCGGTGCGAGGTGCACAGTCACTGCATGTTTTCCACCAATATACGATGCAATTGACAGGCATTGATCGTGATGAGCTGGTCGCTTACCTTGCGACAAAAGAAATTCCATCGATGATCTATTATCCCGTTCCTGCGCACCGCCAGAAGATGTTCTCTGCTTTCGGGAGTGCAGAAACGCTGTTGCCAGTAACGGATGCGCTCACGTCTTGCGTAATGTCCTTGCCCATTCATACGGAGATGGAACAGGACCAATTGGAACTGATTTGTGCAACAGTGGCAGAATTTATTGCCGCCAATTAGTAAGATACCTATGAAAAAAATTGCAGTTGTTGGGACAGGTTATGTAGGTCTCGTTACAGGTACTTGTTTTGCTGAAACTGGAAATCAAGTGGTGTGTATTGATATAGACAAATCAAAGGTCGAGCGTTTGCGCAATGGTGAGGTTCCTATTTATGAGCCGAATCTCGATGTTTTATTTGAACGAAATGTAAATGCGGGGAGATTAACATTTACAACGGACTTAGAAAAGGGAATCAACGGTGCTGAAATCATTTTCCTAGCGCTTCCTACTCCTCCAGGAGAGGATGGGTCAGCTGATTTGAGATATATCCTCGGTGTTGCTGAGCAACTTGGGGGTTTACTGTCGGATTATGCCGTCATCGTTGATAAAAGTACGGTTCCTGTCGGAACAGCAGATAAGGTAAGAGCGGCGATTGCTAAAAACGCACGCTGCCAATTTGATGTAGTATCGAATCCTGAATTTTTGAGGGAGGGCTTTGCTGTAAGTGACTTTATGAAGCCAGATCGCGTTGTGATTGGTGCAGGTTCTGATCGCGCGCGCAAAGTCATGGAGCAATTGTACAAGCCTTTCGTTCGACAAGGTAATCCAATCATCTTCATGGATGAACGTTCAGCGGAATTGACAAAATATGCGGCAAA
>JBILBT010000296.1:0-3769 GCA_044353545.1 Crocinitomicaceae bacterium
CTCATGGGCATAGATAGACTCACCAATGGTGCAAGTCCTGTGACATTGGAATTTGTCGATGAACTTAGGATGGGGGTGAGCAACAGGTTTTTGTTCGGAATGAATTGAATTTCACTGGCATATTTCAGTGAGACAGGCTCGAGGTTTCGGGCAATTGGGTGTTGTGTTGCTGTTGCCAAAACATGAAAGAACCAAGGTATAAGTGATTGTTTAGCAAAAGGAACGGCCTTCGGAGCACAGTTGGCATCTATGACATAATTGTCGTTAATTTTCAATCCATAATCATACAGCAGATTTTCGAGGCCTGTCGTATTGCGTGTGGTATGTGTTGCACCTTTCCTGTTTAATGTGTCTTCATCGATATGCAAAGGGTCAAGAAAACACATCAAGCGGCCTCCCCGCATAACAAACTGATCGATGAGGTATAAATCTTTGTCGCTAAATCGCGTCCGTGGTCGTGCAATGACGAGCCCGTCAACATCATCCAAAGCAGCAAGAGAATCATTTAGCGTGATGTCAGCGATATTGTAATAAGGAGAAATGAGCGCACGTGCACGTTGGGTTTCAGCAAAAGAAAGTTCCCCGTGTCCCTGAAGAAATGCAACACGTGGACGCTCCTGTTGAATGGATCTTCGCATGGAACTCACCAAGATGTACTCGAGATTTTTCACTGAGTTGTCAATCATCTCGGTGATGTCATCCAAATAGTAAGGTTTTCCAGCACTTGTTCCTGGCAAGAACTGTATGGTGCTGACGGTAACGCCACCATAATCGACTATGGCACCTGGCCAAAGTAATAATTGGTTTTGAGCACCATCTTTCATGTAAACAATGTCCATCGGAATGATGCCTTTTCCGCGATCGTAAAGGGATTCAAAGAGCGATTGTTTTTCGCCTTCTGAGCCCACATTCGGGTCAATGAATTGATATTCTATGCGATTTCCAGCATATTGTTTAAATTCTTGCAATTTATCCTCAATGGCATTTCTGAAGCTTTTCAATTCTGCAGGTAAATTTCCTTCGAGATAGATCTTGATGCTTAAACGATTGTTAAATGTTTCTTCATTCGACAAGAATTTTATGGTTCCCTGTGCCAATGAAAAACGCTGATCTTCGGTCATGTCGATGCGCTTATATAGCACCGATCCGATGATGTTTACGAATACGAGAGAGACGATGACAACAGAGAAAAATAACCAGTTGTAAATGCCTTTCGATAGTTTTTTACGTTCTGCCATGACCTTAGCTTTTGAAAGTTTTAACCACCGTGAGCGCGGCAAATATAAATAATCCGATAACTGATCCGAAATAGACAAGATCGCTCGTGTCGATCACGCCCTTCATGATGGCGTCATAATGATACGTTAAGCTGATATATTGTAAAACAGAGTCAAATTTTCCCATGATGGCAAAGGAGCCAAGTAACCAGAATCCCCAGTAAAAAATAAAACACAGGAAGACAGCAATGATGAATGCGACGATTTGATTGCTCGTAAGGGCTGATGCGAATATGCCGATGGCAACGAATACAGCCCCGAGCAAGAGCAGTCCGATGTAGGAGGTTATCGTTGCGCCGTCGTCTAATATTCCAACAGGATTTCCAAGGAAATGAATGGAAATATAGTAGATAATCGTTGGAATCAATGCGATAAAGACTAGTGTAATTCCGGCAAGGTATTTTGACGCAATGATGTTAAAGTCTGTAATTGGCCGAGTAAAGAGAAGCTCAATGGTTCCAAGTCGGCGCTCTTCTGCAATCATACGCATCGTAATTGCTGGAATGAGAATCATAAAAATGAAGGGGGATATATCGAAAAATGGAATGAGGCTCGACTCACTTCCTTCGAGAAGGTTGGCATACATGTACTTGTTGTTGGGGAAAATCCAGTGAATTAATCCCGAAGCAAGCAAGAAGATAAGAATGAAAATATACCCAATAATTGAGCTTAAAAATCCATTCAATTCCTTATTGTACAATGCGAAAAGTGGTCCTTCAGTGATGTTTTCTGCACCGATATATTCTTTTTTGCCAAAGGCTAAAAGTGGAAGGAATACGAATGGGAGGAAAACAAGTCCGAGCGAAAAGTACCATTTCTGATCAAATGCTTTTCCCAAGCGGTTTAGAAACCAACAATGCAAAACGACATTAAATCCGGGGATAATTAGGAGCAATCCCCACCACATCGGCTTGCCTACAATTTTGGATAAGACCATGAAGTTGTAGGGAGAGATGATGGCTTCCCATCCTTTGCGTCCAGCTTTAGTGAAGATTTTCCATAGTGACACCACACTCACGAAAAGCAGTACACACAAGATAATTTTTATCGAATCGTTCATATCAAAAGAGGTGTGAATGGACCAGATGAAACTGTCCCAACTTACAACTTCAAATGTAATCTTTCCTTTTGAAACGATTGCAGGTCATGGATGCTGAAATATCAGCCAACACTTGTGTATAATTTGTAGTTACGAGTTACGAGTTATGAATTACGAGTTGCGAAGAGCGATCAAATCTTTTTTGGCTTCGAGTCTGCTCTCAGTCCAAGTCCTAAAATCTTGACGTCTTAAAATCTAAGAATCCTCTCTCTTTTGTCCTTCGAAGCTCAACGAGCGAAGCAGTGTCCCTTGTCTTTTAATTACGAGTTACATTTATTTATAAGCAACCGATGTACGATCGAGTCTTAATCTCTTGATGTCTGAACGTCCAAAAGTATGTTAATAGAAAAAGCCCCGACAGTATCGAGGCTTTTTCAAATTGATGCGATATATTGTAGTTATGCTAACTTCACATTCATGGCATTCAATCCTTTTCGTCCTTCTTCGAGTTCGAACTCTACTTCATCATTCTCCTTAATCTTGTCGATAAGGCCTGAAACGTGGACAAAATACTCTTTTTTTGATTCTTCGTCGATAATGAAACCAAATCCTTTTGTTTCATTAAAGAACTTAACTGTTCCCTTGTTGTTCATTATACTATTGAATTGATAATTTTGGTAAAGATATGTTTATATTTTAATAAGTTGCACTTTTTTTTCATTTAATTGGTGTGTACATTTTTTAACGAAGATTGTCGAAGCCGTCAAAGTACGTGTTTACAGTCCACGCATCGGCTTTTTGGTCAAACCAACATTTTATTTTTGGCCAAATTTCTTGAAAAATCTCTGATGTTCTATAGGTTTCTAGTGCTTCTTCCGATTCCCAATTGCTATAAGTGAAAACAATGCAAGGATTCTTTTTGTCCTGCATGAGTCTCATTCCTTGACAACCAGGAAAGGTATTCACGGCCTGATTGATGGTGTCGAAATAACTCAGAAAATCATGGATGTGTTCTGGGGTAAAATGCAATTTGACAATTCTAGTGATCATTACTTAGAACAATGATTCGATGGTTGTCCGAGATCCGCGAGGGGTGAATTCAATTCGGATAATATCGCCAACACGCATTCCGAAAAGTCGCTCAGCACCACCGCTAGTTGAATTAGCACCTCTGTTGATGGCTATTTCAAGCAGTTCGTTGTGATTGAAAATGGCAACCTTCTCTCCATTGGGCACTGAATTATAGGCCGAAGAGATTTCATCGATGTAGTAGTCCTTGTTGCGCCAATAAATTGTAAAGGGCTCATTTTTTCCAAAACGCTCAAACAGCTCTTTATTGACGTTTGTAATTAAATTTCCAAAGGTATCGATGTGGCAAACGTTTCCTTTGATCAAGTTCTGCTCCACAACTGCAGTTTGCAAAAACGCACGTTTGTAATTTTCTTGAGGTGAA
>JBILBT010000063.1:0-11903 GCA_044353545.1 Crocinitomicaceae bacterium
ACAAAACGACACTGTGGGAAGTATAACCAGAATTTCTCCTCAAGTTTTTGTATTGTTCCATCATCATCCTTTTGGAAAACCACTGGAGCAATAGCGATAATTCTTACATCTAGCACAGAACGTTCCTTATCAAAAAACCAATCCTCTTTTAAACGAAACTGAACAATATCTTTTGATGTGAACCAACTAGTGTCACGCGCTGGATAAACATATTCGATTGTACCATCAGCTAAAGTTCTTGTACTATCTTCACCAAAACTGTTTGCCAAGGCTGTTGTAGACTGAGCACCCAATTTTCCGAAATAGCTAAACAATACATTTCTGTAAATACTATCAGTATAAAAATTCAAACCAGGCTGAGTTGGATCAACAGGATATTTCAATTGGTCACCATCCAAGATATTGAAATCATTGGGATTATATGGAGAAAACAATCGAATATCACCTGCTAAAATATGATGCTTTAGTACGGTCCACAAGCTCCATCTACTGGAATTCTTTACCCAATTACCTGCTGCATCGTACTCATCCATAGGAAAATACAAGGGCAAATTAATTTTCTCACGAACATCAATGTACTCCCAAGTACGCTTGCTCCAAATCACATCTGCTTCACGCACATATTCATAAGGAATCAATCGTTTCGTAGGAATATGCTGTTGGATAAATACTCCATCAACGATTCCATCTACAGGAACATTTATAGGACCTCCATTGATTCCTTCAGGCTGAGCCTGAGAAAAGAATGCAGCTACCAAAGCGCTTGATACAATAACTAGCCTTTTCATATTGCCTTTATTTAATTATTTACTGAACTGTAATGATAGTTGCCATGTTTCCTGAATACCCCATCCCTTTATATTTGGCAGAGATACTCACTTTAGCTCCTGGACGTGTTTGCTTTAACAATGAAATTGCATCTGCAGTCAATATTGGACCTGAACCCATAATTGATCTTGGCGCTCCCGAGACAGTAATCTCCCATGATGCGACTTCAAAAGTTGCACTTAGAGGTATTTCCGGTGGGTATCTCGCAAACAATCGAGTCATTGAAGCAACAGCTGTTTTGCTTACAGTTGAACCAGTTCCGAGCGTTCCAAGATATACTTGCGGTGGTGGGAGGTTAGAAACTCTAAATTTATAGGTACCCACTTTGGCATTTTTGTTGCCCTTGGATGATTTCCCATAAATATCAATAGATGCTTCTCTACCTGTGGTCGTTACTGTTCCGATGTACTGACCAGATTTCTTACCTGGTTTCAAGGTTACCCCTGTACCACGAAGGTCAGTTTTCTCGTATCCAGCGGCTACACCCTCAACTAGGTTGTTATATCCTCTGTACAGAACGTTCATCTCCGGAAGAGATACAGTTCCCTGAGGCTTAACGATCACAATTTTCTTTTCCCAGTTTTCTGTTTTAGTGCTTCCAAATTTGTTTGTGATTGAAACTGTACCTTTCAATACCATTTCGTTACCACCTGAAGCTCTTGTACGGATAATACCCATACCATTCTTCGTTTCAGAAACAGATCCACCTTGAGTTACATTAACCACTGGTTGTCTGTCAGAATCAAAAGCTGCCATCATTACTGATACTTCGATGTCCCCACCTTCAGTTGCAACTTCGTCACCTAAAGCAACAGCCATGATTTTATTAAACGAGTACTCACTACCACCTACACGCTCTTGAATTAAAGCAATGGCCTCAGCGCGCGCAGAGAGTATTTCATTTTGCATTGAAGACAAAGATGCAATCGCAGCTACAGATGGTGAGTGGTCGAAAGTTTTTCCGATCCAATGAACTCCAGTAATTTCATGCACTGTGCTTTTTTCTTGCTTCGTCAATTTAGCATAGATCTTTTTAATGACGTCCTTGTCAGCATTGTTTACCTTTGAAGCATCAATTGATTTTTGAATTTGAGCATTCAAATCCTCAAAATCCTTGAACGTATTGATCTTGGGTGCTTTGAAAGAATATTTCTTTCCTCCATCTGGCATCCATGAGTTCGCTATTTTCTCAGTCAATTCATTTCGGTAGTCGTTGTAACTGTTCCACAATTTCATACCTGCTCCACTGGCTTTCGGATTTTTAATGTCCTCGCCAATCATGATTTCCATTGCCTCATCGTACTTGTCCTTACCAGCTACATGCTCAAGGTGCATACGTGTCGGTAAAAGAGGATCATTTGCCGAGTACTTTTTGAAGATAATGCTTTCCTTACCTCCTATTGTAGTCACATCTTCTCCACATTTTTTCAGAATCTCAATTTTGATGTCATCAATCATTTTGATTCTTTCTGCGGTCATTTTATCAATATCTTCGATAACAGCCAAGTAATATTTCGCTTTCTTTTGTTTTGCCGGTATAGTTTTATCCGCCGCCACTGATGAAATCTCACCTTTCTTTTCAGCTCCACGAGCGTATTCACTAAGGTTTGCTACTTGGATGTTTTCCTCGATTGCAACGAATGCATCAAGTATTGATTTTGATACGTTAAGGGCTAGAAGTGCGGTAAGTACTAAGTACATCATACCGATCATCTTCTGCCTAGGGGTTTCTTTTCCTCCTGCCATGATAAATTAATTTTTATTGGTTTGCAATAAACTTAATGTTCAATAAATTAAAAGTAACAGATGTTAACCTCTATTTATCGTCATAGCTTTCAGCATATTTCCATACACGTTATTCAGATCCGTAAGGTTCTTAGACAACATTGCCATATTTTCTTTATAAAGACGTGTATCTGCAGCAGAGTCAGATAGATTTTTCATCATATCCACAACTTGTGCTTGGAATTTCTCA
Organism: Crocinitomicaceae bacterium; assembly: GCA_044353545.1. Lineage (GTDB taxonomy): Bacteria > Bacteroidota > Bacteroidia > Flavobacteriales_D > Crocinitomicaceae > M0103. Next base: position 2,804 of record JBILBT010000063.1, read on the forward strand.
GTTGCCTCAAGATGTGAAGAAGAACCTTTCAATTGAAGTTCGTACACATTGTTAAGTGCAGCAAGATTTTTAGATACTTTTTGCATTTGCTCACCAAAAGACTCACCTTCAGCAGTTGAAGAAGTCAATCCAGCAATCGATACAGACGCACGTTCATACGCTTCGGAGAGAGACGCAACTTTTTGAGAAGCCGCCTGAAGGCTTGATACATAACCGTCTGTTGCAGCTACAGCAGTAGTAATTCCTTGCAATTGAGACGCATTGTCTGCCAAAGTGCGCATTCCATCTCCTAGACGCTCTAGCAGCGCTCCGTCGATTTTTGCCTCTTGAAGCATTTTGTCCAATTGGTCAGTGATTCCAGATCCACCGCGACCACCACGACCTCCAGCAGGAAGTTTTTCGTGATCCAATTCATCTGAGTGACCTAGCGCCAATTCAGGATACACAAGTTCCCAATTTGGATCTTCATGAATCGGCTCAAATGCCGAGAAAATGAAAATTAATGCTTCTGTTCCTAGACCGACGATCAACATGAGTGATGCAAACGGCCAGTGTTGAATCTTAAATAACGCCCCAACGATTACGACTGCCGCACCAAATCCGTACAGCTTTGCCATAAACTTTTTCCATCCTTTACTTCCTGGTTTCATAGTTTTCCTTGTTTTTTGGTTTTATAAAATTTACTACTTTTTGTTTATTCTTAGCGAAGTTGGATGTCGCTTTGAATTTCTTCGCCTCCCTCACGAGTAAAATCTTTTCCTCCTCGTCCTAGGTGAGTCATTACGTTTCGGTAACCGATGTATGACTTGGCAGTATCTTGATATTCATAAGTTCGTGATGCATTCTGGAGATAGAATCCTATATCTTTCCAAGACCCTCCTCGAAGCACTTTACGCTTCGCAGATGGTGGATCCCAGTCCATGGCATCATAACGGTAGTCTGTGTTCATGTCATGTGAGAATTCATACATCGATTCATCGAATGCTGTTTCACACCACTCAGAAACGTTTCCTGCCATACAATAGAGACCCCATCCGTTTGGATTGTATGAAAATACTTTCACCGTATGGAAACCTCCATCCTCGAAGTATCTTCCGCGCATCGGCTTGAAGTTACCCAAGAAACAACCATTCCCATTTCTGATGTATGGACCACCCCATGGGAATTGAGACATATTTAAATCTCCTCGTGAAGCACGCTCCCACTCTGCCTCAGTCGGCAAACGGAAATCATTCACAAACAAATCTCCCATAGCCACCAACCAGTTGTTGAGCAACTGAGTTCTCCAAACGGAAAATGCTTTTGCTTGAAACCAAGTAACACCTACAACAGGATAGTTGTCATACGCAGGATGCCAAAAATACATATTGGTCATTGGGTCGTGGAACGAGTAGGTAAAGTCGCGCACCCAACACAAAGTATCTGGATACACATTAATCACTTCGTCGATGATGAATCTATTTCTATCCGTATGACCGCGCAATGCGTTGTTTTGTCCTTTCTTATTGAAATACCCCATATCTAAATCTTGACCTTGAGGATCTCCTGTAAACGGATGTTCAGGTGTATTTAAGTTACGGTGATCTTGAGACTGCTTTGAACCAGGATCTTGAACAGTTCCAGAAGGTGCAAATCCACCATCCTCTATTTCGATACGTCCACGTTTCGCCGCTTCACGGTAATCAATCCAGTAATAACGGAACATCAGCTTGCGTGTATCGATTTCTCTTCTTTTGTAGAATCGTTCTGGCTGAGGATAATACATATCCGCCAAAATAGGAACGATATCTGGATCTGCGTAATCAAAATTACGGTCCCAATTCAATGAGAAAATCTGACGATTCAAGTCACGCTCGGCTGGATCGTATTCCACATATTCCAAAGACCCTTCATCAAAATACATGTCTGAGTAGTTGATGTACTTTCCAGCATCATCATCTTCAGTCAATTCTGACATGTAGATTTTGTCGCGAGCAATCGAGTCACGCACCCATTCTACGAATTGGCGATACTCGTTGTTCGAGATTTCCGTTTGGTCCATGTAAAATGCCTGGATAGATACCGTCTTCGCCCTAGTTTGGTGAAGGAATGGTACATCTTGGTCATTTTCACCCATGGTATATGACCCCGCAGGGATATACACCATACCCAATGGAATTTCAGGTTGGTACACTGGCCTACCCATCGCACCGGTCAGATGGCCTGTTCTTGTACTACAAGAAACAAGCAGCGCACCTGCCATACCAATTAACAAAAGTTTTTTCATTCTACCTCTTTTTTTTTCAACTTCCGGACACCAATTTAAACTATCTACAGGATCAATCAGTATGGTTGTAACGGAACTTACCTAATCGGGGTTACAAATATTGTTATTTTTTTTTATTCTACAACCATCTTGGGTGTGCAGCCTTCGTTACAGGCGGCGGTGGTAGGAAGTAGCAATACTTAACCATAATCTCGTGTGAACCGCGAGAAACACTCGCCAATTTGTTCGTTGTAATGTCATACGAGTACCCTACAGTCATGTTTGTAATTGGCATAAAACCAATCATTAATCCAATGGCATCCACCGTTCTATAGGTTAAACCACCATAGGCCATACCTCTCCAAAGGTAGCGTACATTCAAGTCAGCACTAAATTTGACCAAGTCAGTTCTTAACAACACTTGAGCATCAATATCTCCACCAAGCACTTGAGTAAACTTTTTACCTCCCATGGCAAAATAGTGACGAGCTGTTTGATAGGATTGTGTCGCCGACCCTCCTTGAAGCAAAGATTCAGATACATGCGTTGACGAAATTCCAGCGTAATAGTTTTGAGCACCTTTCCAATACAAACCGAAGTTCAAGTCCAGGCTAGTGGCTGCGAAACCAACTGGCAACGTGTTATCGAGCGTTGTTGTAGGTGGCACCCAAACTGGCGACATACCAAAATTTATAATTCCAACACCCACCCCAATACCTAAGGTACCAGCAGAGCCGAGTTGCAATGGGTATGAGTAATTCAACAACAAGTTGTTTTGACGAGAAAAACCAATGGCATCATGAAAGAAAGAAATACCTACTCCACCCGGAAAAAAACGATTCATATTGGCTTCGATATTCAACATAGCAGAATTTGGTGCTCCGTTCACTTTGTCCCACTGATTGCGGTACAAAGTTGTTGCACAGATACCTTCATCGATACCCGTTTCACCTGGATTTATACTCATTTTGTTAAAAATAAAATGAGTAATAAGGGGGTCTTGTTGTGCGTGAATCGATCCGTAAATCGATGAAGCACAAGTAAATAGCACAAGTAATATCTTTTTCATAGCAAGATTATTCTCATAAATAGTTTACATGAGATATCACCCTAGGGCAATCCCAATTGGCGACTAAAATAGTAATTTTTATTTAATCATGAAATTTTTTTCCACTAATGGACTTCGTTTGTATTTCAAAAAACGATTTTAATTCACGATAATTTCTGGTACGTCTTCCACCACAAATCAGGAATTTCATTTTTCATCGCTAACTCATAATCCATTGAATCGCAAGGTACTAAATGGTGTCTCTCATAATTACTGCCTTTTTGGGGCGGATAAGGCACCTCCATCCACCAGCGTTCTGAACGGTTGCTTTTATAGAAGATCAGTTCTTCATTAAAATCATTGATGTGCACAATGAATTTAAGGTAATCGCGCTTGCTTCCAATTGGAAAATCCCCTTTTCGTTGAGAAACACCGTCTAAAAAGTACCAGAGTATTTGAGCCAAGAGTGCAGAGGCACTGCCCGCTTCAAACTCGGGGTAATAATTAAATACGCCCATTGACGTCAGTTTATCGCTAAGTCCTGCATATTTGGCGATTTGACAGATTTGATCTGCGTAAAAACCGTTTGGAGACGTATACCATGGTTCGCGAAGTTCAGATCCACGGATGCTTGAGAAATCGATGGAAAGTAGGTCTGAATTTCGCAGATGTGGTTCAGCTTTTCTAAAATTCGCGTTGTAATCACCAAGTCGACAGATGTCAAAGTACAATTTATCGAATAAGTCGAACTCTTCTCGCGACACAAAAGGCGCCTGAGCACCAATGTTGGCATGATTAAACAAATAGCACGGCCGCTGCATGAGCAATTGAGTCACGTAAGCTTCGGCATGTGGCTCTGTTTCCGGACTTCCGAGATCGAGTGAATAGTCTACGGAACAGATGTTAACGATTTGTTCAAGTGCCGCATAGCCTTTGTACATTGCGACTGTCAAATCCTGGCTACCCCCCACGATCAAAGGAATCACACCTAACTTAACACACTCTTCAATGATTTGTGAAACGGCAAAATAGGTGTCATCCATGGTGGAACCGGGTAGCACATCACCCAAATCATACAAGGGCATTTCCCAACCAACTCCGAGGTATAAGGAATAAAACAAATGTCTAAATTGCTCAGGATTGTGTGGGCATGCTTTTTTATCTCCACGATACTCTGGGACATGAAAAATGGCTACGCTGCCTTTCTTTAGATCTGGAAATCCTGTTTCCGTATTGAATGTTTGAATAGCACTTCCAATCTGATTCGAGCGGTACTTATCTTCACCACCGAGTGGTAACAAATAGATCGAAATGTCTTTCATTGATTTTTTGTTCAAATCTACTTGAAAGCATTCATCACTCGAAAGATGCCTTAAAAAGTATTAAAGAACAAAAAGTGAATAACTGAAAACTGTGGTGCTCTTCTATTTCTTTTTTGCACCTTTTTTTGGTGCTGTTTTTTGGTTTGCGGCAATATCCAAACACTCTTCAATCGTCAAGGTTTCAGGAACGGTTCCTTTAGGCAATTTAAAATTGTCTTTTCCAATTTTAAGGTATGCACCATAGCGGCCATTCAGCAGTTGCACATCCGCACGTCCATCAAATGATTTAATCATTTTATTGGCCTCTTCCTCCTGCTTCACAGCAATAATCTCTAGAGCTCTCTCTAAGGTTATGGACATAGGGTCTTCTCCTTTCGGAATCGAAACAAACAGTTTTCCATACTGAACATATGGTCCAAAACGTCCTGCATTTGCACGAATTTCTTGCCCTTCTGATTCGCCCAAAACACGAGGCAATTTGAACAATTCCAGCGCATCTTCTAAGCTTACGGTAGAAATAGATTGTTCCTTGCGCAAAGAAGCAAAGGTCGGTTTTTCGCCATCGACTTGCTCATCACCAATTTGTATCATTGGGCCGAAGCGCCCAATTCGAGCAATCACATTTTTACCAGATACGGGATGTTGACCGAGGTGTCTTTCTCCAGTTACACGGCTTGAATTTTCAAGTGTATCTTCTACATTTTTATGGAATGGTGTGTAAAAATCATGAAGCATCTGTGTCCAACCGATCAATCCATGAGCAATTTCATCGAATTCTTGTTCAACCTTCGCTGTGAATTGGTAATCCATGATTTGACCAAAATGCTCAGACAAGAAATCTGTCACAAGAGACCCGATGTCTGTTGGAGACAATTTATTTTTTTCTTTTCCAGTAACTTCCTTGCGCACCTCAGTGAGAATGGAACCGTTTTTCAAGGACAAGTGGGCATACTTGCGTTCATCACCCTCGCGCTCCATCTTTTCCACATATCCACGCTTTTGGATTGCCGAAATTGTTGACGCATAGGTTGACGGACGACCAATGCCTAGCTCTTCCATTTTCTTCACTAAGGAAGCTTCCACATAACGAGCAGGAGGGCGAGTAAACCGTTCAATGGAGGTGATTTCTGATACTTTCACATCTTCACCCACAGTTACGGCAGGCAAAAGCCCTTCAGTTTGTTCCTCTTCTTTGTCCAGATCCTCAACATTCGATTCCATATAAACTCTCAAGAAACCGTCAAAACGAATGACCTCTCCTTTTGCTTCAAACTTGCCTGGCACAGCGGAAGATGTGATGGAAACGCTTGTCCTTTCCAATTTAGCTAGAGCCATTTGAGAGGCAATAGCTCGTTTCCAGATCAATTCATACAAGCGTTCTTCATCCCTCTCCGAAGTGATGCTGTGTGTTCCGAAATCCGTTGGACGAATGGCCTCGTGAGCTTCTTGTGCACTAGCGCTTTTCGTGGTGTATTTTGTTGGGCGCGAATAGTCTTCACCATAAGCGCGTATAATTTCAGCTTTCGCACCTTGAACGGCAGTTTCGGATAAATTCACCGAGTCTGTTCTCATGTACGTGATCTTTCCTGACTCATACAATTTCTGCGCAACGGTCATGGTGCGGGAAACTGAAAAACCAAGTTTCAAACTTGCTTCTTGTTGCAATGTTGAGGTGGTAAATGGTGCTGCTGGAGTTCGCGTCGCTGGCTTAGTTTGAACATCTGCAACGGTAAATGTTGCACCATTGCAGCTTTCCAAGAAACTTTGAGACTCCTGTTCCGACTTCAAATGCGCAGAATATTCTGTTTTCAACATTCCCTTTTGAGCGCCAAAGATTCCATTCACACGGAAAAAGTTATTCGATTTGTGGGCCTCAATTTCGCGTTCTCGTTCAACAATTAAGCGCACGGAAACAGACTGCACACGTCCTGCGGATAAACTTGGCCGTACTTTCTTCCACAACACCGGCGACAACTCAAAACCCACCAAACGATCCAGCATTCTTCGCGCTTGCTGGGCATCAACAAGTTGTTTGTTGATTTCGCGTGGATTTTCAATGGCTTTTAAAATTGCTGTTTTCGTGATTTCGTTGAACGTAATGCGTTTGGTATCTTTTTTTGCCAGACCCAATGTCTCGTACAAATGCCAAGAAATTGCTTCTCCCTCGCGGTCCTCATCCGTTGCTAACCATACCGTTTCGGCTTCCTTTGCCAATTTTTTCAATTCGGCAACCAACTGTTTTTTATCCGCTGATATTTCGTAGTTGGGCTCAAAATTATTCTCCACATCGATGGCCATTCCTTTTTTAGCGAGGTCACGAACATGCCCGAAACTAGATTTTACGATAAAATCCTTTCCAAGATATCCTTCAATTGTTTTGGCTTTTGCTGGTGACTCGACTATTACAAGATTTTTTGCCATCGGTGAGTGTGTTATTTTTATTTAAATTGAAAATCAGGACCGCAAAGTAAATTCAAATGTTCTCAATTTCCAATGACTTTTTTTGGAGTTTTTATCTTATATTCTATTTAACCATAGGTTAAAGAAAATTTTATAAATGCAGTAACTTCTTGAAAATTTAATTTTCCAACACAGTTCTCTTCATTTTTAACTGACATTTTGACATACATGTCTTTTTCTGTATTTTTGCACCCATTCGAATTAAAAGATAAATGAAACCATCAACCCAAGAAGATAAAGTCATCGATGAAGGACGCCAAGGCGAAGCTATTGTAAGCACAGCACCGACACGCTCTAATGGAAAGAAACTGTATGTTGAGAGTTATGGCTGTCAGATGAATTTCTCGGACAGTGAGGTTGTTGCTTCGATTATGGCCGCTCAAGGGTATGAAACCACGCGAAATGCAGATGATGCAGATGTGGTGTTCATCAATACATGCTCCATTCGTGAAAATGCAGAAACCCGGGTTCGTAAGCGATTGGGGGACTTTAAGAAACGAAAAGAGGGAAATCCTGAGCTTGTCGTCGGGATTTTGGGGTGCATGGCCGAGCGTTTGAAAAAGAGTTTGCTTGAAGAAGAAAAATTGGTGGATCTTGTCGCTGGGCCCGATGCCTACCGTGACTTGCCAAATCTTGTTGACGAGGTTGGTACGGGGCAAAAAGCAGTAAATGTTTTGCTGTCGAGGGATGAAACCTATGCTGATATTTCGCCTGTTCGCTTGGACCAAGGCGGCGTTAGTGCTTTTGTAACGATCATGCGTGGTTGCGACAACATGTGTTCGTTTTGTGTTGTGCCATTCACGCGAGGACGCGAGCGCTCAAGAGACCCACATACCATTGTGAATGAATGTAAAGATCTGTTTGCTGCGGGCTACCGCGAAGTAACTTTGCTCGGTCAAAATGTAGACAGCTACCGTTGGAATTTAAGTTCAAAAGGAGAAATCAAGGACACGAATCAAGCCACGACCAATTTTGCACAGCTGATGGAAATGGTTGCTTTGGTATCGCCGGATCTTCGGGTTCGGTTTTCTACATCGCATCCAAAGGATATGACAGATGATGTGCTGGAAGTCATGGCAAACTATGAAAATATTTGCGAATACATTCACCTTCCTGTTCAATCGGGTCACACGGATGTATTGCACCGCATGAACCGTGGCTATTCACGTGAGTGGTACTTCGAACGCATCGAAGCCATCCGAAGAATAGTCGACAACTGTGCCATTTCTACGGATATCATCTCCGGATTTTGCGGTGAAACTGAAGAAGAGCATGAAGCAACTTTAAGTTTGATGGATCACGTGCGTTATGAATATGCATACATGTTCAAATATTCTGAACGACCAAAAACCTTGGCTGAACGAAGATTTGAAGACGATGTTCCCGAAGAAGTAAAAAGTCGCCGTTTGATCGAAATCATTGACAAACAAAACAGCCATTCCTTGGAAACCAATAAAAAGGATATTGGCAAAGTTTATAAAGTTTTGGTAGAAGGTCCTTCAAGACGTTCTGCGGAGCAATACAGCGGAAGAAATGGACGCAACAGCATGGTTATTTTTGACCGAAATGGTGTGGAAAAAGGACAATATGTGATGGTGAAAATCACAGATTGCACCTCTGCAACGCTTTTAGGCGAGTATATAGAAACATGTCCACCGGCATAATTTCATCACGATGAATTTACAGCAAGTAAAACAACGATTTGGAATCATCGGGAATGCAGCGCTGCTAAACCGTGCCCTCGAAGTGTCGATTCAGGTCGCACCGACAGATATTTCTGTGCTTGTAACTGGAGAAAGCGGAACGGGAAAAGAAATTATCCCACAGGTCATCCATCATTTAAGCTCGAGAAAACATGGTGAATACATCGCTGTAAATTGCGGAGCTATTCCAGAAGGAACGATTGACTCCGAATTGTTTGGGCATGAAAAAGGAAGCTTTACAGGAGCGCACGGCAGTCGTCAAGGTTATTTCGAAGTGGCCAATGGCGGGACAATTTTTCTAGATGAAGTGGCTGAACTACCG
>JBILBT010000297.1:0-3748 GCA_044353545.1 Crocinitomicaceae bacterium
CGTTAGAAGTCCAAGACCACGATGTCGCCGCTCCTCCCGTTTCATTCAATTGAAGTGGTGCTCCATCACAAATTGGAGAGGTATTGCTCGCGGCCACGGCGAAATCAGCAGGTTCCGAAATGGTGAAATTGTATATTTCCTGACAGTTATTGTTGTTGTCGTTCACCGTTGCCGTGTATGAGCCCGCACACAAAGTCGTTTGGTTCGTGCCATTGCCACCAAAAATAATCCCTGAATTTTGCCATACAACAGAGTAAGGCGGTGTTCCACCCGTAATGTTTACGTTAGCTGTTCCATTGCACACTCCAAAACATGTCGCATCGGCAAAACTGATGCTTGAAATCGGACCATTTGTAGTCGTCAAGGTCAAAGTTCCTGTTACTTGGCAACCGTTTACATCCTTCACTGCAACATTGTAAGTACCAGCACTCAGGTTAGAAAATGTACCAAAAGAAGAGAACGAAGCTCCACCATTGATTGAATACGAATAAGGTGAACCATTTCCATCCTGACCTTGCAGTGAAATTGATCCATCGCCGTTTCCACAATTTTCGTTACTCACTGCATTCAGAAAACTTAATGGAGTGATCGGAGCAACAGTGACAGTTGCAGTATCTGTGCAACCGATAGATGATGTGATGACCACTTTATAGGTACCATCGCAAAGTCCAGTTGCTGTTGCGTTTGTCTGACCGATTGGCGCATTGGCAGCATTTAGCCACTGGTAGGTATATCCAGCGATTGAACCCGCAGCCGATGCATTTGCTTGACCATCACAGCCACACACCTCATTCTGAGTCGTTAACGCGCTGGCAACTAAAGGTTGAATTGGCGTACAGTTGTTGTTGAACTGGGCAATATACGCAGCATTCAAGGCATTGTTTGGGGCACCAGGTGTCTGCATGTCCGCACCACATGTAAAGGCGTCCAGCGCCGTTTCACCATCTGCACAACCTTCGGACCAATTCAATTGATTGTAGGGATCATTTCCGTTGAAATACCACACATCATCTTGACCACTTCCCGGAAAGTAAATGAGATTGTTTAGGTTGGCAGCAAAAAAGCACACAGAAAACACTTCGCATCCTGAAAGATTCACAATACGCGCGCAGTCACCGCTGTTGGCAATTATCGTTGTGTTCCAGTTTCCTCCCGCTGTCCAACCAGCTATCGGATAAGAACATGCCACCGCACCAGGCGTAGTCAAGTTCGATTCAAAAAGTGTCGGATTGTTTACCGGTGCAACGATTCGACAATTTCCATCACTTAACGAAACGTCAGCTGCTGGTATGGCTGGATTTGGGTCAGTGCTGTTGTACAAAAGGATGATTGTGCCGACAGGTACACAGGCCCATATGGCATTTTGAGAAAATCGTATTGCACCGGGAGCAACACCTCCTGCCCCATGGTATCCACTGTTGTCATCGAAGATCCATCCGCGAATATCTATGCACGGTGGCGTTGAGCTCGAACAATTGTAAACTACCGCTGTATCAACAACAACGAATTCGACATATTCCTTATTGCCGTTTGGACCATTAGATACTTCATTAATAATCAATGTTTGAGCATTTAATGCTGAAGCAGAAAACAGGAGAAAAAAAAGAGCGATTACGCGCATGTGGACATGATCTAAAAATGATGCTAAATGTAAGAAAATTGGAGGCAACTTTTAAGCGTTTTGAGAATTTGATTAAAACTTCACGATTCCTTAAAAGTGAACATGTTCAGAAAAAATTTCAATTCCCAAAAAGGCCTGTGCTTTGGCATTGAACACGTCTATATTTTCTGAGGTTAAAAATTGTATTTTTCCATTTTTCATGCAGCGTTCTTCGATTTCTGGATGAGCGATTAAATACGATTCCAATTTCTCTGCGACAATTGGTCCTTGCGACACCACTTGAATTCCTTCCGGAACAATGCCTTGAATAAAATCGCTAATAAGCGGGTAATGTGTACACCCCAAAACAATCACATCAATTTTCGGGTCTTGTCGAAGCAAGGCATTGACATCGGTTTGAATAAAAACCTTTCCGGCATCCGTCATGTGACTGCCCGTTTCAATCAGTGGCACCCACATCGGACATGCCTGCTGAACAACCCGTGTATCTGGAGAAAATTTATGCAATTCAATCACATACGACTCCGAACGCACTGTGCCTTCTGTAGCAAGCACTCCCACATGCCCTGTCTTTGTCATTGCGCCAATCACTTCTGTGCTCGGGCGGATCACTCCTAAAACACGATTGTTCGGTGCTAGTAGCGGAAGATCATTTTGCTGAATCGTCCGAAGTGCCTTAGCTGATGCCGTATTGCAGGCAAGAATAACGAGTGGGCATCCTCGAGAAAAAAGTTCATTCACTGCCTCTAGTGTATATTCATACACGACATCAAAGGAACGGTTTCCATAGGGGGAGCGAGCATTGTCGCCCAGATACAAATAGTCGTATTGAGGCAATCGATTGCGGATTTCTTTCAATACCGTCAACCCACCGTACCCTGAATCAAATACTCCTATTGGCCCTGTTAAATTCATTTGCTTATAAACTCCTGCGAAGGTACGAAAGTCCAAGAGATGATAAAAACAAAAACGGCGACCAAAGATTGACCGCCGTTTTTAAAATTTTGGGTTTGCTTATTTCTTCATTGCCGCAGCATCCAAGAGCAACAATTCTGTAATCACTTCATTCGTGATGTCTGTTCCACCTTCAGAATAAAGAATTACACTGAAGTCATCGATAGACAACACATAATTCAACTTCTTGCGCTCAGCAACAATTTTTACTGCTTTTTGAACTCTATCCAAGATCGGTTGATTGAGGTCTTGTCCAAAAATTTGCATTTCTTGCTGCAAAGCTTGCTCGCGGTCTTGAACTGCTTGTTGCTTCTTCATCAACTTATCTTCCTCAATTTTAATCATTACTTGAGGCATATTCGGGCGTGCATTTTCATAAACAGCCAATGCCGATTGAAAATCCTTTTGCATCTCTTGCAATTCTTCAACACCTTTTGTTTCGTAATCCTGGAGCATTTTCATCGCTTCTTTACGTGAAGGCATTGTGTCTAATAATTTTTGCGTGTCCACATGGCCAACTTTTGATTGGGCTACTGCCGCACCGACGCTGAACATGACAAGAAGAGCCAATACTAACTTTTTCATTTTTTGATTTTTAGGGTTATGTTTATTTATTACCTGTGATGCCCATTTCTTTTAATACCTCATCACTGATATCGTACTTGCTATCTGCATACACAAGGTTACTTTGATTCGCTTTGTCGAACACGAAAGAATAACTTCGTTTTGAAGCTACTTTTTGCATGGCGTCATACACGCGGTCTTGAATTGGCTTAATCAACTCTTGGCGCTTTTGGAAGTAATCTCCAGCTACACCGAATCGCAACTTTTGCATTTCCATCGCTTCCGTTTCGAGTTTTTCAATCTCTTCCTTTCGCTTGGTTTTTTCTTCAGTTGGTAAAAGCACCTCTTCTCGCGCAAAATTTTCCTTTTTGGTCTTCAAAACAGCGTAGCGCTCTTCAATTTCCTTTGTCCAACGATCAGCCAGCTTATCCAACTTCTCTTTTGCTTCTTTGTATTCTGGAACGTTATCCAAAATATAATCAGAATCTATGTATGCATATTTTTGGGCAAAGGCAAAGTACGTGCCAAGTACGAATACGAAAGAAAGAAGTACACTTTTCATCGGTAAATTTTGCTGCGAAACGCCGAAGATAATCATTTTATTGTGCG
>JBILBT010000298.1:0-3745 GCA_044353545.1 Crocinitomicaceae bacterium
GATTACACTGAAGAAAGTTATCAGGCAGAATTAATACGCATCGAAGAGAAATTTACACCCCTTGTGCTGCTTTGCAAGAAGAATAGAACAGCCATGCGCATAGGCACAAACCATGGATCACTTTCCGACCGCATCTTGAGCCGTTTTGGCGACACGCCAGAAGGAATGGTAGAGTCAGCCATGGAATTTATTCGCATTTGTGAAAAACACGAATACCATTCACTTGTCATTTCGATGAAGGCAAGCAATACCTTGGTTATGGTTCAAGCCTATCGTCTTTTGGTGGCAACTATGCTAAAAAACGGAAAGTGCTACCCGCTTCACCTAGGTGTTACCGAGGCCGGGGATGGGGAAGACGGGCGTATAAAATCAGCTGTAGGCATTGGTGCTTTATTGGAAGATGGACTCGGCGACACTGTTCGTGTTTCATTGACCGAAGCTCCAGAACATGAAATTCCAGTTGCACGAAAATTGATTGCGAAATATACGAACCGGAGCAACATTTATCCACTACCCGAAGGACAAATCCCTAGTTATTCTCCCTATCAGCAAGAACGGAGAAAAACTTCTCAGCACCACAATATTGGCAGCGAACATGTTCCTGTTGTTGTTGCTGATTTATCGAATAAAAAAGAAATCACACCTGCGAATTTATTTGCCTTCGGATATACCTATTCAGTTCAATTGGACAAATGGACCATATTAGACCAAGCAGCTGACTATGTATACATCGGATCAAATACCGTAGACTTTGAATTGCCCGGTCATCTCGGTGTTCTTGTCGATTATAACCTTTGGAAAAAAGAGTACACCAGCAAAACGGGATTTTCACCCCTGCTTAGCATCGAAGAAGCGCAATCATTTTCAGCAGATACAGCAGGATTTGTAATGGTTAAGGCAGAGGGGGATTTGCCGCTTGAATTGCTTCAATCACGGCCAAAACTAACACTCATTGGGTCAACAGACTACGACAACAAAACTCATATATTCCGTTATTTTTATTTGAATTTAGCGAAAAACAACATTAAAAACCCTGTAATCCTGCAATTCACAGAAAACACGTCCGACGAAGAAACATTTCAACTCAACACATCATCCGATGCGGGTTCCTTACTGATCGACGGCTTTGGGGATGGAATATGGTTAAAGAGCGATCAGCCGCGAAAAGTGATTAACTCGACCGCCTTTGGAATTTTACAAGCCACACGCTCTCGTATTTCCAAGACCGAATACATCTCGTGTCCTTCTTGTGGACGTACACTGTTCGACCTTCAGGAAACCACGGCAAAGATTCGAGAGCGCACCTCTCACTTAAAAGGAATTAAAATTGGCATCATGGGTTGCATCGTGAATGGGCCGGGAGAAATGGCAGACGCAGATTATGGATATGTAGGAACGGGATTGGGGAAGATTACCCTGTACAAAGAAAAAGAAGTCATCAAAAAGAATGTGCCTGAAGAAAAGGCTGTCGATGAGCTCATCGAGCTTATTCGATCAAATGGAGATTGGATCGATGCACAATACTAAAAAAGAAAAGGTCTGAAATTAAGTTTCAGACCTTTTTTATTTCCCTCTTGTTTCACGTGAAACTATCGACCGAGATGGATCAGAAGCACGGATATATCACTTGGAGAAACACCACTTATTCGTGCGGCTTGACCTATGTTTACAGGCCTTACTTTAGTGAGCTTTTCTCTTGCTTCAATGCTCACGCTCAACATCGCATTATAATCCGTGTTCACTGGTATTACAACATCCTCCAGGCGATTCATCTTATGTGCTTGTTCTTCTTCACGTGAAATATAACCCTCATACTTCATTAGAATCTCTGCTTGAGAAACAATGTCCTTATGCTCTAACGTTAAATCATCGGCTAATTTTTTAAGGACCGAATCTAGATTCAGCAGGTCACCTATTTCTATATGTGGTCGTGTAATAATACTGGACATTTTTACCTTTTGGGAAAGCGGGGCAGATTTTTTTTCCTCCAAGATCGGGTTCAATTCCTCAGGAGAAACACTCGTTTCCTTGAACGCACGAATCAATTTCTCTGTACCCTCATTCTTGATTTCGACCTTTTTTAAATCCCTCTCGTTGGCCAAACCAATACCAAAACCAATGGGTGTCAGACGAACATCCGCATTGTCCTGACGAAGAAGAATTCTATATTCTGCGCGGCTGGTAAACATGCGATAAGGCTCTTTTGTGCCTTTTGTAATCAAATCATCAATCAACACACCTATATAAGCCTCATCGCGATTCAAAATAAACGGCTGATCACCATGAACTTTTCTATGCGCATTAATCCCCGCCATTAATCCTTGACATGCCGCCTCTTCATAACCGGTAGTTCCATTAATTTGACCAGCAAAATAAAGGTTATTAACCAACTTTGTTTCGAGCGTGTGTTTTAGCTGAGTAGGGGGGAAATAATCATATTCAATAGCATATCCTGGGCGAAACATCTTTACGTGCTCAAATCCAGGAATGCTTTGCATTGCTTTGTACTGAACATCTTCAGGAAGTGAGGTGCTAAATCCATTCACATAAATTTCTACGGTTCGCCACCCTTCCGGCTCCACAAAAATTTGATGACGATCACGGTCAGCAAAACGATTTATTTTATCCTCTATACTCGGGCAATATCTCGGGCCACTGGATTTGATTGCCCCATTGAACATAGGAGAGCGATCAAAACCAGTTCGGAGAATGTCATGCGTAAGTTCATTTGTGTAAGTGATGTGACAAGGACGTTGATGAGAGAGGGGGGGGGTATCACCAAAACTAAATTTCGAAGGGTTTGAATCGCCTTCTTGAATATCCATTTTTTCATAATTCAACGAGCGACCATCAACGCGCGGAGGAGTACCTGTCTTCATACGTCCAGCTTCAAAACCCATTGCCACCAATTCTTCTGTTATTCCGAACGATGCTTTTTCAGCAGCGCGCCCACCACCAAATTGTTTTTCACCAAGGTGAATTAAACCATTCAAAAAAGTGCCGTTCGTTAAGACAACACTTTTTCCATAAATTGAAATCCCAAGAGAAGATTTGACACCACATACTGAACCATTCTCAACAATCAACCCGTTGCACATGTCCTGCCAAAAATCAACATTCGGATTCTCTTCCAAGAGATATCTCCATTCTTCAGCAAATTTCATTCTGTCATTTTGCGTTCGGGGAGACCACATTGCCGGACCCTTGGAGAGATTGAGCATTCGAAACTGAATTGCGCTTTTATCACTCACAATTCCTGAGCCCCCACCAAGCGCATCAATTTCACGGACAATTTGTCCTTTTGCTACACCCCCCATCGCCGGATTGCAACTCATCTGCGCTATAGTGTTCATGTTCATTGTCACCAACAAAACTTTTGAACCCATTTTTCCTGCCGCATTTGCGGCTTCACAACCTGCATGGCCAGCACCAACCACAATTACATCGTATTCTAGAAGCATCTTGAAAATTGTTTCACTGAAACAAAATTACAACCACATCAGGCTTTATGTTTCACGTGAAACATACTTATCTATATAATAATCCTCTTTTGAGCGCATTAATCGTGATTCATCATCCGTTTTGTCTCCATAACCGCACAAATGCAGAACACCATGTACACAAACCCGTCTCAACTCGACTTCACGGGACACAGTTAGTTCCATCGCGTTTTCATAAACGCGATCAATAGAAATAAATAAATCTCCAGAAATTTCTAAACCTTCTGTATAATCGAAGGTGATAA
>JBILBT010000064.1:0-11837 GCA_044353545.1 Crocinitomicaceae bacterium
TTCAATGACAAATGGAGAAAATGAGGTTTAATGTCTCTTTGTTTGTTGAGGTGATAATTAATGATTCCTTTTGGATCATTTTGCTCAAACATTGACAAAATTAGCTCATCAATAATTTTGTGAAACTTAAGCCCAAAAACCTCATTTAGTAATTTTTTCGACTTGGCAAATTCAGTTGAATTTAATTTAATATCACCTCGCAAAGGACGGAAATTTTGCTCCAAATTGTGTAAGCTTTCTACACGCAAAAGTTTATTCTGCCCCTCAAGTTCAAAATACTGAACTTCATGGATGGCGTATAATTGATTTTGGGCATTCATTTCAGTTTTAATCTCAAAAATATGCTCCGTTTGAAAAAAGTCATACTGACCATTAATTTTGTACTTTTGACCATCCACTGAACATGTTAATACGGGATGCTCCCCCTCAATTTGGTTCTCTTTATCAACGATGGAGTAGGCGTTTTTTCTTAAGTATTCATCAAACAAAGAATCAGTATTCAGCACGAAATCGGATTTTGCCTTCGTATCATTTTCTTTGATAAAATACCTTAAATGATTCATCACCTCGGATACCGTTTCAATCATTCCATAGGCGTCATTTACATCCCATTTTAAAACAATAGAAACAAATCCAAATCTTATTTCTGGATTGAATTTCGACCGATTAAAATAAATTTTTATCGAGTCAATGTCGAACGTTACTTTCTCAGATTCTTTATTCGGATGTAAGATTGAAAATTTACGAGAATTTAAACCCAATTTATTGGCAATGCTCTCGACTGTATCGGAAATTTTCTCTTCGACATTAGTGTACGTTGTATAAAGTGGATCAACAAAATCTCCGACGTGTGCCAAATACTTTCGATCAATGAATGAGGTACTATTTGGCTGCTTAAACACCTTTGTTTTTTTCGCTAAAAAATGCGTTGACGATGATTTTTCGTGATAGACAGACTCAGAAATATTCTTCAAAAAAACACAGACCAATGCGCGATTGATTTGTGCTTTATCAAATTCTGCGTAATGCAGAAAAGCACTGCTCTTCGATTCACTTTTTTTATGAAAATGAAGATAATCGTCAAGGTTAATATGATCAACTTTATCGTTGTACTCAAAAGGAACGGTCAAAATCGTATAACTCATAATTCTTTATATTTAATGCACTGAGGCATACGTTTTCAATGCTTTGATGCTGCAAAAAGAGTGTTGTTCATTTTCCAAAACGACTGCTGTTAACCATCCACCGAAAACACAGCCCGTATCGAGTCCTGTGGCAAATGGGAATCTTTTCGGCTCAGGCTGTATAAACGGTTGGTGACCAAAATACACATGTCCAAATCCTCCGGTATAGCGCTCTGCCCAATACGTATCCTCGGGGCCCTCCTCCCCTAGACCAACAAATTTATCATTGGGGTTCAAAAACCTGATTTTGGTGATCAATTCCAAGCCTTTGAATTGTTTGGCTGCTTTTTCGTTGTACGGATAATTTTCCGGGAAAGGAAATTGAACCACATTTGAAATTCCACCATGCAAAAGAACTATCCCCAAATCTTCAATCCTGAACGTGTAAAAGGCTTCCTTTAGTTTATCAATTTCTTCTTGCGTCAATTCCGTCATGAGTGTTGGAAATTCCTCTATACCTTTCATTTGACGTTCTGTACCAGTTCCTGCTGAAACGTGACGCAAATAGCGAAAGAACTTTTCTTCATGATTACCGAGAATCAAGGTAACGGTGTGTTTTTTAGTCAATTGCACGTAACGCCGAACTACTTCAACAGAATGGGGTCCCTTGTCAATTAGATCTCCAATAAAACAGACATGGTCATCTTCACGAAGTCCTAATTTTTCAATGAGTAAATCCAATTCCTCAATGCACCCATGCACATCCCCTATAATGATTACTCTCCCCATGCTTCTTTAGAAATTTTAAGAGTCTTTAAGTACTTGAAATTAAAGCCTAAATGCATGTAAATATACTCCTTCAATGGCATAAATTTATTTGCTATGAGTACATTTATCCAACTAAACGAAATACTATGCAGTTTTTTTGGAATGCTATGGCCATCTTGGGGATTGCCACATTGATTATCATTATTATCGCTATCATCGTAGTTGTCATTGACAAACGTTCGAAAAGTAAAAAAGAAATTTCCAGTGAATTGACACCACAAGTACCGGAAAATCCAAATAATCTGCTGAACTTAAAAAAAATAAATCGTTTTGATCAAGAAATCCTTGACGAAGCACTGTCAAAATTGAATGCGTTGGAAGGTCTTGTTGTTCTCAAAAATGAAGTGAATGAGTTAGTGAAATTGGTGAAATACGAAATGGAGGAAGGTGAATTTGATCACGGGAACAGTGCATTTCACATGGTTTTTCAAGGAAACCCCGGTACAGGAAAAACCACTGTTGCTCGTTTATTAGCAGACATATTGAAAGGGCTCGGCCTATTAGGCAGTGGCCATCTTGTAGAAGTTGACCGCACGGCACTCGTTGCGGGCTACATCGGACAAACTGCTGATAAAACAAAAAGTAAAGTAAATGAAGCTATGGGAGGCGTCCTGTTTATTGATGAAGCGTATTCATTGGCAGGAAGAGGGTCTCAAGATTTTGGAAATGAAGCCATTGAAGCATTGCTCACTGAAATGGAAAATCAACGCGGAAAATTTATTGTTATCGTCGCAGGATATGAAAAACCAATGCAACAATTTTTAAGTTCCAACATTGGTTTAAAATCGCGCTTTGATAAGTTTTTCACCTTTGAAGATTACAACGCCAAAGAACTTTGGACTATTTTCAACAATCTAATCGATCAAAACAAGAAAGAACTCGCACCAAAAGCGAAAGACATCCTTGAATCTTATATTAAAAACATTTCTGAAAATAGATATGAAGGATTTGGTAATGCGCGTGAAATCCGAAAGGTCATCTCTGAAACCTTGAAAAATCAGAAACTGCGACTTGCTGATGTGCAAAAATCAGAACGTTCCGAAGACATGAAACGTCTCATTATTGAGAAAGATGTTGAGGAATTTAAAGACTTTGAAAAGAAATATAAGCCAATATTGGGTTACGTTCAAGTTGACGAGAATGATTGATCAATTTTGAAAGAATACATTAGAAAAAAGGAGGCATTCCGCTCACTTTATTCATTGACTAGAAATAGCCAACAAATCCAAAGGATCGTTCATGAAATCTGTGTCTTTGCAGTAAAAAAATGATTGATAATCAATATTCATAATAACTTTCAGCTTTACACACTTTGTGGGAGACAATCCCACAATAAACCAGTTTCAATTACCTTATATTCAAAACCACTGGGCTTGCCGTATCTTGAAGTACAGATGCAGCATTACCACCCATCTTTCCGGACTCTTGGTTCAAGGCCTCGAGCACGGCAGCATATATTTCCTGCATTTGCGTTTGATGCGATGCATAGTAATCCATGCTCGCTTCAAATTGTTTTGGTGTGACTTTGTATTGCTTAAAAATAGCCTTCGCCGACATAATCATTGTTTCTTGAAAACGTGAAACATGACCATACTTGAGCTGAACATGCGATTCGACCAAGCTCAGTTCTTTGATGATGTTGACGAATTTGTCTTTTTCAATCAGATTATACGGAGCAGGTTTTGACCCGATCTGATCGGTGCACGAGAAAAGCACAAACAAGAGTAAAATACCTAAGCACTTTTTCATCCTTGATAGTCAAACATGAGTCGTTCACCCAATGATTGTTCAATGAGCATACCATTGCTGTAGACCAAGTTTCCATTGACAAAGGTCTTGCTCACGCGGTATGGAAATGTATGTCCTTCAAATGGTGACCAGCCACATTTATATAAAATATTATCCTTGGTAACGGTGAAAGCGCTGTTCTCGACAACCACTAAGTCAGCAAAATATCCTTCGCGTATGTATCCTCGTTCTTTAATACGAAACAACTCAGCAGGTGCATGGGACATCTTTTCGACAATTTTCTCGATCGAAATTTTCCCTTGCTCCATTTTCTCCAACATGGCCATCAGCGCGTGTTGCACCAAAGGTCCGCCGGATGGAGCATCGAGATATTTACGCGATTTTTCTTCGAGCGTATGTGGTGCATGGTCTGTTGCAATGACGTCAATTCGGTTGTCCAATACCGCTTGAAAAATTGCCTCTCGGTCATTTGCTGTTTTCACCGCAGGATTCCATTTAATGGAGTTTCCTTTTTCAGCATAGTCTGCATCAGAAAACCACAAGTGATGAATGCATGCTTCCGCGGTGATTTTCTTTTGAGCAAGTGGAATCGTGTTATCAAAAAGTGACAATTCCTTTGCTGTAGAAATGTGCAAGACATGCAAGCGTGCACTGTGTTTTTTCGCCAAGCGCACCGCCAATTCCGACGAGCGGTAACACGCCTCTTCGCTGCGAATCAATGGATGCATTTCTATAGGAATATCTTCTCCGTATTTTTCTTTGGCTACTGCTAAATTGGCGCGGACCGTAGATTCATCCTCGCAGTGCGTTGCAATCAACATCGGAGGTACTCGTTCGAACAATCCACGCAAGGTGTCTTCATTGTCGACGAGCATATTCCCTGTGGAAGACCCCATAAACACCTTTACACCACATACTTTTGTTCCATCTGTTTTAAGTACTTCCTCCAAGTTGTCGTTCGACGCTCCCATGAAAAACGAAAAATTCGCAATGGAGGAACGTGCCGCAATTTGGTATTTATCTTCAAGCAATCCCTGTGTCAAGGCATTCGGAACAGTATTCGGCATCTCCATGAAAGTCGTAATCCCACCCGCAACCGCAGCACGTGCTTCAGAAGCAATGGTTGCCTTATGGGTTAATCCAGGCTCGCGAAAATGCACTTGGTCGTCAATACAGCCCGGCAACAGGAAATTTCCATTGATTTCGATATCTACCGCTCGTCCGTCGTATGAAATTTGTGGTGCGATTCGTTCAATACGACCATTCTTGATTAAAACGTCGGCTACCACATCTGTACCTTCATTAATGATGCGTGCATTTCTTAGAATGGTTGTATTACTCATATTTTCATTTTGCGCATTTTCCAGACACCAAAAAATGCTTCTTTAAAAATCCCTGAACTCATTTTCGATTCACCGTATTGCCGGTCAATAAACGTAATCGGCACCTCTTTGACTTTAAATCCGTGTTTTACCGCAGCATATTTCATACAAATTTGAAATGCATAGCCCACAAATGGGATGGCGTCAAGGTCAATCGTTTCCAATACTTTTCTTCGGTAGCATTTAAATCCCGCCGTCGTATCACGAATGCCAATCCACAAGATCAATCGGACGTAAACACTAGCGAGGTAAGACATCAGGATGCGTTTTAAAGGCCAATTCGACACTTTTCCACCCTTGCAGTAACGCGAGCCGATACTCACATCTGCGCCATCGATACACGCCTGATACAAACGGATCAAATCTTCGGGGTTGTGCGAAAAATCACAATCCATCTCGAACAAAAAATCATATCCCTTGGAAATGCCCCATTTGAAACCATGAATATAAGCTGTCCCCAGACCGAGTTTCCCTTGACGTTCTTCAATGAACACACGACCAGGAAATTCTTCTTGGAGCGATTTGATTCTTTGAGCCGTTCCATCTGGTGAATTGTCATCCACGTATAAAATATGGAAGTCTTTTTCAAAAGCCATAACTACACGTGTCATTCGTTCGACATTATCGATTTCGTTGTATGTTGGAATTATAACAAGTGCGTCAGACATAGTAAATTAAATGCGCATCTAAAATACGGATTATTGACTGAATCAATGTTAATTTATGTCAAATGCCGTGAGATTTGTACTTTTACAAGAACGGCAAACCACATGAAATCTATCCTTACGGTCCTATTTTCTTTTTATACCCTCCTTGCCATCACGCAAGAGCAAAAGAACATTGAATTCCTGGATCGTTGGTTCACGGATACCCTAATCACCTCATCAACGTCTGTGCGGTTTAGCGGATGTTGGGGATTCACACGAAATGGTGAAGAATATGCCATCATTGGTTCTACAGAAGGCTCTCATTTCTTTCGGTTAAGCTCATCAAACGCCTTGATTCCCTGTGGTTTTGTCGAAGGAAAATTTTCGTCAGCACAAGTGATCCACCGCGAATTCAAAACCTATGGAAACTATGCATATTCTGTTTGTGATGAAGGAAATAGCTCACTGCAAATCATTGATTTATCCTACTTGCCAGATTCAGTCGTCAAGGTGGCCGACTTGCAAGACGAACGTTTTGGAAAAATACACAACATCACCATCGATACAGCCAATGCACTGCTTTTTGCTTGTCTAGTTACTCCAATCAGTAGTGGAATTCCTTTATCCTTGGTGCCCTTGCGCGTATTTTCACTTCAAGACCCTTTGAATCCCGTTTTACTTTGGGAAGGCCCTGGAGACATTCAAGAAGTGCACGACTGTTATGTGCGAAACAAAATGGCGATATTAAATTGCGGAATGGACGGGCTTCGTGTGTATGATTTCGCCAATCCAAGTACCCCTATTTACAAAAGCAATCTCACCTTCTACCAAGATCAGGGCTACAACCATCAAGGATGGCTAAGTCCCGATGGTTTTACTTATGTTTTTGCCGATGAAACCAATGGCAAACGTATAAAGAAATGTAGCGTATCGGCTAATTTCGACATTGAAGTCAATGGCTATTTCGGAACAAAATGGCAAGAAGGAAGTGTACCTCATAACTTAATGATTACAAATGAATTTGCCTTTGTCGCTCACTACAATGAAGGGCTTCGCATCTACGATATTCGCGCTACATTTCCGCGGGAAATAGCCTCTTATGACACCTACACCCAGGCAGCAAATTTCAAAATGAATGGCGCTTGGGGTATTTATTCGGAATATCCCTCTCAACGAATTGTGGTATCAGACCGTCAAAATGGATTGTTCTTGTTTCAATTCAACCGTGCACTTTTTGAGAATCCTTCCGACACCACATTCATCCTCTACCCCAATCCAATTCGAACTGGAGAAATGGTTACCGTGCGAACTCCGGGTGACCAACTGTCAGAATTTAGTGTTCAGGTATATGATCAATTGGGTCAGATTGTTGCGGAACAAGCTGTGAGCAAGGCAAGTTTTTTAGCGTTTGCTGCTCCATCTACAACGGGGATTTATTGCTTCAAGATCAACTACATCAATTACCTCGGCGAAGCTGATTTTATCTTACGGCGGCTTACTGTAACGAATTAAATAGAGCGTTAACAGCATCCATAATTAAATCCTGTTCAAATCCTCTTGAACTCAAAAAGCGAATGATCTTTGCTTTGCGTTTCCACATATCCTTTTCGCGTTCTGTTTCTCGAAATTTTCTTTGAGCCAAGGCAATAACGGTCTGTCCATAGGCGTCCAAATCAATCGATTGAATGGCATTTTTGATTAACTCATCATTGATTTTTCGAAGACGAAGCTCCATGCGGATACGGATGCGTCCCCACTTATTGAAACGAAATTTACCCGACACAAAGGAATGTGCGAAGCGAACATCATCCAAGAATTGGCAGCTGCGCAATTCCTCAATGATCTCCGCCGACTGAACATCCGTCAATACATATTCACGGAGTTTTGCTTCGACCTCGGAGGTACAACGATCTCTGTAAGCGCAATACGCTTCCATTCGGACCTTGATTTCCGGGACAGTAAAGGTTGATTTATCCTTTGGTTCAGATTGAGATTTCCTCATTCTGCTTATCCACAAAAGTGTATTGGAGCAAGTGATTGTTGGTTACTCCGCGCACAGGAATCCACTTCTTGTAGGCAAAGAACCATTTCAATTGACGCGAGAATAATCCCTTTTTAAAATATGCTTCTAAATAGGGGTGCACATGAAGCGTCAAATGAGGTACTTTTCGGTCTGAAATCAAGTACTTCAAGTTCGACTCAATTTCTTCGGCGAACAAAATACTTGCTTGAACCTCACCCGTTCCGTTGCATGTTGGACATTTTTCAGACGTTTTGATATCTGTTTCTGGACGTACACGTTGACGCGTAATTTCAATCACCCCAAATTTTGAAGGAGGAAGGATATTGTGTTTCGCGCGATCGGAAAGCATCAATGACTTTAGTTTGTCAAACAAGGCCTTGTTGTTTTCGCGGTCGTGCATATCGATAAAGTCGATGCAGATGATGCCGCCCATGTCACGCAATTGCAGCACGCGAGCGATTTCTTCCGCCGCTTCCAAATTCGTTAGCACGGCATTGTTTTCCTGACCTTCAGCACCTTTTCTATTCCCGCTGTTGACATCGATGACATGCATTGCCTCAGTATGTTCGATAATGAGATAACCTCCACTTGGAAGTGGCACCTTCTTTCCGAACAAGGCTTTGATTTGCTTGTTGATGCCGAAACGCTCAAAAATCTTGATTTTACTGTCGTACAAGCGAATTATGTTCTCCCTTCCCGGAGCAATTCCAGCCACATAATCCTTTAAGTCTGCAAACAACTTCTCGTCATTGACATGAATGTTGGTGAAATCAGCATTCAACAAGTCCCTCAGGATTGATGACGTTTTATTGATTTCGCCCAATACTCTGCGAGGAGGAGTCGCATCTTTTAGCGTTGTGTGCATGGTTTTCCACTTCTCGAGCAAGTTTTTTAAATCTTGATCGAGTTGTTCAACCTTTTTATTCTCCGCCACCGTGCGAATAATCACCCCAAAGTTTTTTGGTTTGATCGATTCCATCAAATCTTTTAAGCGATCTTTTTCATCTGCTTCTTTGATTTTCTGCGAAACAGAAATTTTATCCGAAAACGGCACAAGTACGAGGTACCTTCCTGCAAGAGTTATTTCTGCACAGAGGCGAGGTCCTTTACTTGATATAGGTTCCTTGGCGATTTGGACAAGAATAGGTTGTGAAGATGAAATAATTTGATCAATTTTTCCATCTTTAGGAATGTCCTTTTCACCTTTAAAATAAAGGAGATCAGAGACATTCTGCTTGCCATGCAAGGTGTCTTTTGTAAATTTATTGAGCGAGCTGAATTGAGGACCTAAATCGAGGTAATGCAAGAATGCATCCTTTTCGTATCCGACATCAACAAACGCCGCGTTGAGACTGGGAACAACCTTTCTTACCTTACCTAGGTAAATATCGCCAACGGCGAAATCGGTATTTCCCTGTTCTTCGTGTAATTCAATAAGCTTACCGTCCCGTAACAAAGCAAGCCAAATACCTCCAGGTCGGGCATCGACTACCAGTTCTAAACTCACGAAAGCTGATTTTAAGTTAATGAAATAGGAAAAACTCAGCGGGCACCTCCCGCTAAGTTCCTAAAAAAATATGAAGATTGTAACAGGAGTTACTTCTTCTTGTGACGATTCTTACGCAATCTTTTTTTGCGTTTGTGAGTCGCCATCTTATGTCTCTTTCTCTTTTTACCGCTTGGCATAATTTTATATTTAAGTTATTATATTCGAAAGTATTTGGTGCCTTTTCACTTAAAAAAAACACTCCCGCTATTAAAACGGGAGTGCAAAGATAAGGATTTCATCCGAATTTCAAACAACTCGAATAAAGAACATTTTTATTTCACAACAACTTTGTTCTTCACTTCTTCAACAAAAGTTTTTGCTGGCTTAAATGATGGAATGTTGTGTGCGGGAATAATGATGGTCGTGTTTTTCGAAATGTTACGTCCAGTCTTTTCAGCACGCTCTTTAACGATGAAGCTACCAAAACCTCTCAAGTACACATTTTGACCACCTGCTAAAGATGATTTGATGGATGTCATAAACGCTTCCACAGCCTTCAAGGCCTCTGCTCTTTCAAGCCCAGTAGTGTCAGCAATATCCGCTACGATGTCTGCTTTAGTCATGTTGTTTTAATTTAGTTTTTATTTTATTGGTTATTGCAGTTATGTTACAAATGTAACTTACTTAAAGATTCTACCTTTGTAAACACGAGTTTAAATTTAGATTTTTCCCCTAATGACTGAATTTCATCTACTAATAGCCGATTGGTATAGACAAACAAAACGAGACTTGCCTTGGAGAGAGACAAATGACCCCTATTTCATCTGGTTATCGGAGGTTATTTTGCAGCAAACACGTGTTGATCAAGGTATTTCTTATTACTACCTCTTCATTGAACGCTTTCCAACCTTAAAAGATTTGGCAGATGCGGATTTACAAACCATTCTGAACAATTGGCAAGGCTTGGGCTACTACAGCAGAGCACGAAACTTACATCAAACGGCAAAATTTATTACTTCCGAACTTAACGGTGTATTCCCACAATCCTATGCCGAACTCATCAAGCTCAAAGGAATAGGACCCTATACAGCAGCAGCGGTTGCCTCTTTTGCCTTTAATGAAAATGTGTCTGTTGTCGATGGCAATGTATACCGTGTCCTTGCTCGACATTTTGACATTGATGCAGCCATAAATTCTACGACTGGTGTAAAACTCTTTAAATCTTTAGCGGAAACCTTGATTGATCCGCAGCGGCCTGCACTGCACAACCAAGCCATTATGGAGTTTGGCGCACTCCACTGCACTCCAAAAAAACCAAAGTGCTCCACGTGTGTATTACAAGGTAGCTGCCTCGCCTTTGCAAACAAGACCATCAACGAACGTCCTGTGAAAACAAAAAAACAAACCGTAAGAAATCGCTTTTTCCATTACCTCATCTTCAACATAGAAGGAAACACATATCTACAACAACGCAAAGGCCGCGACATCTGGGAGGAACTTTATCAATTTCCATTGATTGAAACAGAAAGCGACGGCCCTTTAGACGTTACACACAGTGCGCACCTCGACCATATTGTTGAGATTTCATCCCCCTTCACCCACTTGCTCTCACACCAGCGGATTACTGCCCGGTTTTACCACATCGTACCCTCCGAAGTTAAACCAGAAACCGACTGGATATTGATTCAAAATTCTGCCATTCAAGATTTTCCAATTCCCCGTCTTATAGACAAATACCTCGAGGCACATTCGCTGTGATCACCAATAAATATGTGTGTTGAATTATTCTTGACACCCAATAAACTCTCAGTGAATAATGTATATTTGTGATTCAAAGCAAATCTTATGGCAGGAAGTGTAAATAAAGTGATTTTAATTGGCAACGTTGGAAAGGATCCTGAGGTTCACCGTTTACAAAACGGAACCGTGAAGGCCACTTTCTCCATGGCCACATCTGAAACCTACACCGATAAAGAAACGGGCGAGAAAAAGGAAATCACTGATTGGCATGACATCGTATTGTGGCGTCGTCTGGCTGAGATCACAGAGAAATATGTGAAAAAGGGCTATAAAATTTATGTTGAGGGCAAATTAAAAAAGAGGACATATCAGGATAAAGAAGGGAATACAAGGTATGCCTTAGATATCGTTGCCGATGAGATGACCATACTCTCAAAGCCTGACAATGTGCATACTCAAACTAGTCAAGCTCCATATTCTAATGAAGGAACACCTCCCGCACTTCCTCCAATGAGCGACAATTCGCAAAGTGAAGGTCCAGATGAGGTACTTCCTTTTTAATTCTTTTACTACACACATTGAATCCCACAGCACATTGGCAACCTTTCATTTTTAATGTACAATGATTTACTTAATCGTCATCATCATTGTATTGCTTTGTATGTCGGCACTGGCTTCCGGATCCGAAAGCGCATTCTTTTCGCTTAGTCCAACAGAGAAAGAAGCATTGAGGCAAGATGAAAGCAAATCAGCACAAATAGCATTGGAACTTCTAGACGACCCAAAAGAGATTTTGGCGACTCTATTGATCGCCAACAACTTTGTCAACATTGGAATTGTCATCATCTCAACAGC
>JBILBT010000065.1:0-11823 GCA_044353545.1 Crocinitomicaceae bacterium
TCTGCAATTGCGATCATTGATACAGAATCGGATGAAATTGTGCGTGTTATGCCTTCCGGGCCACTGCCCAAAATGATTACTTGCTCATCTGACAACAAATTCATCGCAGTGACGCATTGGGGAGACAACACAGTAGGCTTGATTGACGTTTCTGGGAAAAACCCAATGGACTTCAGCTATGTGGCACACATTGTCGTGGATAAACGTCTAGAAATGGATTTTTCTGCCGACTCGGATCGTGATTCGGAATGTGGAAATTGCTTGAGAGGAACCGTGTTTACACCTGATAACTCAAAACTTTTGATCGCCAAGATGGGTGGTGAGGGAATCGCAGTGATTGACATGGATAGTCGAGCTTACATCGGAACGATAACAGGTGCGTATGCAAATCTTCGACATTTGGTCATTAACAATGGATACCTGATGATGAGTTCGAATAGATTCGGGGTGGTTCAAAAAGCAAAACTAGACGACATCTTCGCACAAGGATTTGATGACAATTCTAGACTTGTTTTCAAGAAATGGGAGACAGTAACAGTTGGTCCGGGTGCTCGTACCATTGACGTGACTGATGATGGCAAGTATATCTTTGCATGTGTCAATGATGCGTATAAAGTGGTTGTAATTGATGCGATGACCATGACAAAAGTAGCAGAGGTAGCGGCAGCTAAATTCCCAGTCGGCATGGCGCTTTCGCCCGATGGAAAACAGTTGGTAACGACCTCTCAAGGCAAAGATTCTGTTCCGAATACAGGAAATACCGTGATGGTCTTTGAGGTGGTATACAAGGAGAATTAAGAATGAAAAATTAAGGGTGAAGAATTAAAAAATATCGAACCGGAATGATTCATCCGTTAGCAAAATATACGACCATCATTACATTTCTCATCGCATTGCTGATTTGCTTGGCCTATGTGTTCACAGGTGATATGCACTATGCGTTTTTGGGGATGTATTATTTTTTAGGCGCATTAGGCATCAATCTCGTTATTGTCGTTATACTCACATTTATTGGTGAAAGGGGCATTAGCGGCAAAGGTATTGGGCTTTTATTTTTAAATATTCCTTCGGCAATCGGCTTTTTTGCAGTTGCGATTTATTTCACCGGTATCATGCGTGTGACATTCGTCAATGACTCCGGTCAAGATATTCGAAACATTCACATTTCAGGTTGCGAAACGGAACACATCGAAGTACTCGAAAATGGAGATTCGGAAACTGTTTGGATCAATATTGAAAATGATTGTCAGATTGAGATGACTTACACCACCTCAAAGGGAAAACGTAAAACAGAGACCGTGATGAGCTATGTGACCAATGGCATGGGACAAAAATACGTGCATCACATCGGCAAAAATGAATACGAAAACTTAAACTACTGAAAATGAGTTTCAAAAATCCGCAGGTTGATGAGTTTTTAGAAAAGGCGAAAAAGTGGAAAGCGGAAATGTCTTTACTTCGCGAGCTTGTGCTCGAATGCGATTTGACAGAAGAATACAAATGGCGACAACCGTGTTATTCATTGAATGGTAAGAATGTTTTGTTTGTGAGCTCTTTTAAAGATTTCAGTGTCCTCGCATTTTTCAAGGGAGCCTTGCTCGAAGACCCTTCAACAATCCTTGCTCGCGCAGGTGAAAATACACAAGGAATGCGGATGATTCGATTTACGAATTGCGAACAAATTCAATATTTACGAACAGAAATTAAACAATATATCTTCGAGGCCATCGAAATTGAAAAGGCTGGATTGAAGGTGCCTAAATCGGATCTTGCAGCGCCCACATATCCTGTTGAATTGAAAGAGGTGTTTGAAAAGAATCCAGAATTTCAAGCGGCATTTGAGAAACTCACACCAGGACGAAAACGCGCCTATATTTTACATTTTTCATCCGCAAAACAAGCAGATACTCGTTTTTCACGGATTGATAAGTATAAACCCCGAATTTTAAATGGCAAAGGGATCGACGATTGCATTTGTGGTTTATCGAAACGTATGCCTTCGTGTGATGGTTCACATAAATTTCTGAAAGAAAATACATGACTTGTTCACGTTTGGTTTTGCTATGTAACATCGATTACATTTAAATTTAGATGAATACCTTAATATTGCTTCTAAAATTCAATGATGAGCAAAGTACTTTTTTCTTCCCTAATTTACATCCTTTTTTCGGCTAAATTCATAGCCCAAGTTGCACCTTTTAATGTTGTTCTCAAGCCAATGGATATCCCCAATCTTGGAGGGATTCATGCCTATGCTTTCGGACAACACAATGGGAAATGGCTAATTGTTGGTGGACGTCTTGATGGATTGCATCGTCGGCAACCATTTGCAGCCTTCGATGTGGCTGGAAATAACAATCAACTCATTGTGATTGATCCAGTAACAGCACAAAAGTGGTCAGCTCCATTGACAGCTTTGTCTGTAAGCCTACAGGAACAGTTAAGCTCAACGAATATGGAATTTCATCAAGAAGGTGATTTTTTATATTTACTTGGCGGCTATGGATTTAATGCAGCATCTTCAGCGCGAAAAACATTTGAGTACATCACTGCAATCGATGTTCCAGCGACAATAAATGCTGTTATAAATGGTACAGCAATAAGCCCATATTTTCGACAAATTTTTGATAATGAATTTGCCGTAACAGGTGGTCATTTGGAGAAAATATACAACACCTATTATTTGGTAGGAGGCAATCGATTCGACGGTAACTACAATCCAATGGGGAATCCGACGTATACACAAGTTTACACCGATGCCATTCGAAAATTTAAACTTCAAGACGATGGAACCAATTTGATCATTACTCATTTGCCAACGATCACAGATGCGGTTAATTTACATCGACGAGATTACAATGCTGTTCCTCAAATTTTTCCTGATGGAAATCAAGGTATTACAGCCTTTTCAGGAGTTTTTCAACCAACAATTGATTTGCCCTTTTTGAATTGCGTGAATATTGATAGTGCGAATTATACTGTAAACAACTCGTTTCAACAATATTATAATCATTACCATTGTGCAGTTGTACCCCTCTATGCTGCAAGTTTAAATCAAATGCATACGCTGTTTTTTGGTGGAATTGCCCAATACTATGATAGTTCTGGCGTACTTGTTCAAGACAATAATGTTCCTTTTGTAAAGACCATTGCTAGGGTAACTCGTGATGCCTCTGGTGTAATGGCGGAATATAAATTACCTATAGAAATGCCGAGCCTACTTGGTACAGGCGCAGAGTTTATCCCAATCCTCGATGTGCCACATTATCCAAATGAAGTATTTAAACTGGATGAATTTACCGCTGACAGCACGCTTGTGGGATATATTTATGGTGGTATCAGTAGCACAGCTGCCAATATATTTTTCACAAATACAGGAACCCAGAGCAGTGCAAGTAGTCAAATCTTTAAAGTGTATGTGCTTAAGAACGCTGAGATGGGTATTCATGAATTGAATCAACAAAGCAATGGCATGCTAAAGATTCAGGTTTTTCCAAACCCCAATGATGGAAGGTTTGTGGTTAAATTTCATCTCAATAAAATTGAAGATGTGAAAATAACATTGAGCAATACGGAAGGAAAAGTATTGGAGGAGAGAATTCTCACGAATTTGAACGTGGGGGAAAATACGTTTCAGCGCAAAGTGAGAGGGCTTGAATATGGAGGCGTTTATTTCATCACGGTAGAATCTGCGTCCGATAAGGTAACTCAGAAAATAATTATAGAGGATTAATTGCCGCTGTGGATATGTAGTAAATGTTTTGCTAAGTGTATCTTTGATATCCAAACTGATCTGAACCGAGCAATGAGTGAGCACAAATCTCCAAAACTTCCACCGAAAAAATACCAACCCAGTGGACTCACCATTCTCTACGAAGACCAAGAAATCATCGTAGTGGATAAAGCTCCGGGATTGTTGACGATTGGAACAGATCGTGAAAAGGAACGCACCGCACATTTTTTGCTCAATGAATATGTCATGAAAGGGAATTCGCGTTCGAAAAATCGCGTATATGTCGTGCATCGTTTGGACCGCGAAACATCTGGGATCTTAGTGTTTGCCAAGAATGAACAGTCCAAGGCATTTTTGCAAGAAAACTGGAAAGATTTTGGTAAAAAATACCTCGCTGTTGTTCACGGAAAATTAAAGTTCAAGCAGGGTGAATTCACTTCCTATTTAATGGAAAACAAGGCTTTAAGGGTATATTCCACAAAAGATGCGCTTGCAGGAAAGCTGGCACGAACTGGATTTAAAGTGCTAAAAGAAACGGAAGAACTCAGTTTGTTGGAGATTGATTTGTTCACGGGAAGAAAACACCAAATCAGGGTGCATTTATCGGAAAAAGGCCATCCAGTGTTGGGAGATAAAGTTTACGGAACTGCGGAAAAAGGCCCACAACGCTTGGCGCTACATTCCTTTTCATTGCGAATCATGCATCCGTTCAAAAAGAAGGAAATGACCTTTGAAACGCCGGTACCCACATATTTTGAAGGGCTTTTCAAGTAATCACTTTTTTTTGATGATGTCCGTCATGGTTTAAGAACGATGAATGGGTGAATTTTACCACTTACGATTCATTTAAACCACTCCCCATGAAAAAAAATATTCAGTGCATCGACGACTGTTTGGCGTGTGTCATTTCTTGTGAAATGTCCATAACAGATTGTATTGCTTCTGGAAATCGCGAATGCATCTTACTCTGCCGCGATTGTGCGGATGTATGTGCTCTCTGTGCGCGTTTTGATGCCCGAAAATCACGATTCAGCCACGATTTACACCTTTTATGTGCCTCAATTTGTGAGGAATGTGCATTAGAATGTGCGAAACATGCATCACATCATGAAAGTTGTGCCCGTTGCGCGGAAAACTGCAAGGCTTGTGCAACGGCGTGCAGAGCAATGGCAGCTGAAACAATGTAGTATTTATTTGGAGAATTCGCGGATCGTTTTTTCGATGATGGCCACGCAGTCCATAAGTTCAGTTTCAGTCATCACCAAGGGTGGTGCAAATCGAATGATGTTTCCGTGTGTAGGTTTGGCCAATAGTCCATTATGCATCAAAGCAACACAAAGATTCCATGCGGTAGAACTTTCAGGAGCATCATTGACTATAATTGCATTCAACAAGCCTTTTCCGCGCACTTTTACGATCAAGTCGGAAGAGTCAATAATCCGTTGCATTTCGTTGCGGAAAATGGCTCCCAAACGACGTGCATTCAACATCAATTGTTCATCTTCAACCACTTCAAGGGCGGCCATGGCCACTTTTGCTGCCAAAGGATTTCCACCAAAGGTAGATCCATGCTGACCAGGTTTAATGACCATCATGATTTCATCGTCAGCGAGCACCGCTGAAACAGGATAAACGCCTCCAGAGAGTGCTTTACCAAGAACAAGAATGTCTGCTTTTACAGAAGTCGATTGGCGTTCGCAGCGCTTTTCACAAGTACAATCTCCACATGTCGCCAAAATGCTTCCTGTTCGAGCAATACCTGTCTGTACTTCATCCGCCATAAACAATACATTGTTGGCTTGACACATGGCGTGTGCTCCTCGAATGTAATCGTCAGATGGTACGTAAACACCTGCTTCACCTTGAATCGGTTCAACTAGAAATCCTGCTACATTTTTGTGTGTAAGTGCGTGTTTAAGTGCATCTAAATCATCGTACGGAATGCGAACAAAACCTGGAGTAAATGGTCCGAAGTTGGTATTGGCG
The DNA here is from genome assembly GCA_044353545.1 of Crocinitomicaceae bacterium. Classification (GTDB taxonomy): domain Bacteria; phylum Bacteroidota; class Bacteroidia; order Flavobacteriales_D; family Crocinitomicaceae; genus M0103. The sequence continues at coordinate 5,720 of JBILBT010000065.1, forward strand.
TCAGGATCGTTGGAGAAGGAGATAATGGTCGTTGTGCGTCCGTGGAAGTTGCCTTCACAAACGATAATGATTGCGTCGTTTTCCGCAATTCCCTTTTTTTCATAGGCCCATTTGCGACACAACTTAATCGCTGTTTCTACGGCTTCTGCTCCAGTATTCATAGGAAGCACCTTGTCATAACCGAAAAACTTGGTCACATATTCTTCGTACGTCCCCAATGAATCGTTGTAAAATGCACGTGAGGTCAAGGTCAGTTTTTGCGCCTGTTCAGTAAGTGCTCCGACAATCTTTGGATGGCAATGACCTTGGTTTACAGCTGAATAAGCAGACAGAAAATCGTAATAGTGTTTTCCTTCAACATCCCATACATGTACACCTTCTCCTTTTTCAAGGACAACGGGCAGTGGGTGGTAGTTGTGCGCACCATATTGATCTTCGAGTTGCATTAAGTCAGCGGAACCTAGCTTTGTCATATTCTGTTATTTATGTTTTTGAATGACAGTCGTCGCGGAGAATGTCGATCCTTTCCTCATTTCAACGCAGGAGAGAAATCATCCTGAAAGAGCCCCAAAGTTAACCAATCCTTTCAAGTGGTACAAGAAGAAAGTCCGATTCAAAAGTCGCAGTGTAGAATAGGCTTTATAACGTATAAGGTATTGGTTTTTCCATCGAAGGAATCGTTCCACCAGAAGAGTTTTCCTTGAAAGGTGCGATTGTTTGGAAGTACATCGATGTCAAAATAACGCGTGGGTGCCTGCTCATTGTTCATTGGGATATAATATCCAACAAGTACCTTTTTGTCATTCCTGATTTTAATGAGTTTCTTCTCATCGGCACTTCCAATTTTACCAATAAGTACTCGAACGGTGTGTGTAGCGGAATTTTGGATGTACAGCGCAACACTGTCCTTTTGTGGAACAGGCATGCATTCATTTGGTGCGGGTTGCTTAGGCTGAACAATAGGTTCTTGAATGAATGTCACTTGGCGGTCCCAAGAATTGTCGATCGTGTGACTGAAACTACCATCTTCTTTGAAATAAAATGTTTCATCGTAATGTTGGATTCCACCATCAGGTTGAAAGGTTCTTCGAATGGTTGAAACTGCTCCGGTGGAATGGTAGGTCACATCGAGTCCGCTGCTTCCGTGCAAATAGCCTTGTTCGCCTTCAAAAACAAGGGTGCCAGAAGAATTATAGGCAATGAAGTGCGTATAGCGTTTGTGCTTGGTGTCAGGATAGCTAATCGAGGAGATTTTTCCATCAGCAAAATACCAACGTGTCGAATCTCCGTTTGTCAGTTGCCTGGTTTTGCAGTTCAGCTGCGCAAAGACAGCGAGTTGAAAGAAGATAAAAACAAGGAGTAATAGTCGTTGCATGTATTTTTTTTTCGCCTTTGGCAAGATATGTACCAAAGTGCTTAGGCTTATTTAGGTTTGTGTGCATCCTCCAACAAATCCAACACAGTTTTCACTGGACTGAAACTTTCAGAATCCACCTCGACAAAAAGTGTATTCCATTTTGCCATGCTGCCATTCCATAAACCGGGCAATTCCATGTATCGCACCGGTGTTCCATTGTGGTCTTTGCGCACAATGAAAAATGCGGAAGGATCGGAAAATTGATGAAGATCAAACTTTTCTCCCGACAAGGAATAGGGTGAAATTGCCATCAAAACGGGGTTGAAATGACTACTTTTCAAAAGTATATCTAACTGATCAGGTGAAGAGGAAATTTGTGCTTTTTCAACGATTTGTTTTGACCGAAGTCCTGTGATGGCATCTTTTACCCAAAATGGCCCGCCGCCAGGTTGTCCAACATTTCTCACCATACCACACACCCTTGTAGGTCGATTTAATAAGGCGCGTATCTCGGAGTTGTCTTGGCAATGTTCAACCACCGCATCATCGTACAAGCCATAGTGTTTATTTAGATTTCGAAGTCCCTCAATGCTTGGGTTTTCAAATAGTTTTTGAGCTTCTTCTTTGAGTTTAAGAAGCAGTCCCCCCAATATCTTTAATGTCTGAAAAGAAGATGCTGATTTTTCTGAATGTTGAACATTGTCAATGTTTTTCACGAAAATCAGCTCATTTTTCAGGGCATTCAGATTTGACAACAAGGCACCATGACCAGCAGGACGACGAACATACTGACCTCCATCCATCAGTGCTAAACCACTTTCCGTAAAAGCAATGGCGTCTGATTCATGCGATTGATCGGAGAAACTAAGCGCCGCGTTTGGAGCTGCCATGGTGACAGAGTTTTGGATTTCTGCATGAAATTCTTCTTGAACTGTAAAATGAAAGGATACGCTGCGAGCATTGTGTTCAAGCCCTTGAAGCACGTGTTCTTGAAAGGCATTGAGAGTTGAATTTCCATGAGAGTGAAATGGAATTAATCCTTTCGGAAAGTGTCCTAATGCTAGTCCGTTTTTCTCAAGAAGAAAGGTGAGTAAATCACTGTAGTGGTCTTTTTTTGAGAGAACTAATTTTTTTATGTCTTCAGATAAGTTTTGATAAAAGGCGAATGTTTCCAAGTGAGCAAGAAATCGTTCAATTGGCCCGCGTTTCTCATTGCTTGGATTCATCAAAAAGTCATGGATAAATTGAAACATCCGCGAACCTGACCCTGACGCTGGAATGAAATAAAGAAGCTCACGCATTTCAGCATCAAAACGCTGAATAAACAACTCTCGATCCTCATTGGAGAGCACCTTTATCCCATTCTCTGGGGTGCATGGAGCATCCAATTTCATGGTCGGATGTTCACGAAAAACAAGAGCTCGTTGTTCATTGATCCATGATTCCGAAGGGGCCTTACTCATTTCTGCGCGAGATTGTTTTTCTTTGTACTGTGAATATCGTCTCCGAAATTATAAAATATCGTTGGAATGCCAAGGGAAGACACGGCACTCATTCTCCTTTTGTCTTTGCATTTACGGATGAATGCCAGCGAATTCTTTTGGATCGAGCAGTTGTTGATGGATTAAAAACCATCGAATCCCTGTATAAAGAGAGTGATGAAGTCATTGAGGTAAATGATCACGGTGTGGGTTCACATCGACTTTCGAATCAACGAAAAGTGAGAGATATTTACCGTGTAAGTTCCTCAAAGGGGAAATTTGGTCGTTTGTTGTTTCAAATTTCACGGCATTACGCTCCCAAAAACATCCTTGAGTTTGGCACCTCGATTGGCGTTGGAACGTATTGTTTGGCTAAAGGAAATCCGCAAGGAAATGTCGTCACGATTGATGCCTGCGCCAATACCCAGGATGCAGCGCGTGGAATGCTTGAAAGAATGAAGGTGGAGAATTGTACATTGATCAATTCAACCTTTGACGAATACCTAGTACAAAATCCAAAAGAAATCTTTGATCTTGTCTTCATTGATGGTCATCACGATGGGGAGGCCTTGTTGCGTTATCTCGATGCATTGAATAACAATACACACGACAATACCATTTTCATCTTAGATGATATCCGTTGGAGTGCTTCGATGTTTGATGCATGGCAAAAAATCATCGCAGATTCGAAATACCATGTCACAATGGATTTTTTCCGAATGGGCATGCTTGTGCGAAGACCAATGCAGCGAAAAGAGCATTTTGTGGTTAAAGTGTGAACTATTGAATTCCACTTTACTTCAAAACGTCGCCGTCAACAAATCAAGAACTGAAGGATGCGCTGAAACAGGGGATGAGGCAGTAGCGTCATCTTTTTCCATGTCCGAAGCCTTGAATATCCCATCCGAATGACTCCAAGACTCATCGGCCACCTTTCTAGACATGGTCGCGGTTTCTGAAGAGATTACCTCAACAAGCGCGATACTTTCAATCACGGCGATTTCCTCACTCGCACTGCGAAACGATTCAAGTTCTGAAGGTATTGCTTCGTTGCTTTCTTGTGAAGTACTCACCTCCGCAACTTGCACCGGTGGCGTTTCATTTGACTCTGCTGATTTTGTTTTTGAATTGGAAGTAGTGGTGGTTTCGTTTTTTTCTACTTGAGCTAGTGATGGTTTCGCGGGTAGGGTGTTATCAAAAAGGAAAGGTGTGGCAATCAAGGCGATAATTCCGATTGCAGCCGCATAGGCCAATGGACGTTGAAAGAGCGGTTTGTCTTTCGGATAAAGCGCTACACCAATGCTGTTCAACCAAATAACGCGTGTGTTTTTCTGGTGCTTGGCAGCGAACAGATCATCCAGAGATTGCTTTGTTTCTCGTTTCGGGGAAAATGTGCTTATGTTTCTTAAGCCCTCGATTTGTTCGAATACCTGTTTCAACTGAAGAAACTCATCTTCAGTGGCACACCATTCATTCAGTGATTCCTTTTCGTTCGGAGTCAATTCAAAGTAGTGCTTGTTGCGCACCAACTGTTCCAATTCTTTTTCCATCATCGATTCAATTGAGGGTCAAATTCTTTTAATTTTTCTGCCAAATATTTTGTCGCATAAAACAAGCGGGACTTGATTGTTCCTTCTGCAACACCAAGTACTTCAGCAATTTCTAGTATAGACAATCCATCCAAATGGCGCAGGGCAAATGCCTCCTTGTGCTTTTGATCCAGTTCATCCATGCTTTGTTTAAAGGCTTCTAGAAAAAAGCGGTCTTGCACTTCGTTCATGACATTTGCAGTGGTATCGAATAAACTGAAATGGTTGTCCAAATCATTCCGTGTTCCTTTGCGTACTTCAGCTTTCTTGTATTCGTTCTTGCACATGTTGTTGGCGACTGAATACACCCATGTTTTAAAATTCCGCGTTGGATCGAAATACTCAGGTTTATTCACAATCTTGGCAAACAAATCATGCACGAAATCCTCCGATTTTTCGCGGTCACGCCAAAGCATGCGCATAAAATAGCCGAGTAGTGGGCCTGAATAGCGTTGGTACAATTCATCAAAGGCACGTTTTTCACCGCGCATAATGGCTTCCATGAGCTTTTCATCGGTAAAATTCGTGTATGATGTACGCAACAACTTCATTCCTTAATAACTCGCCTTGATGGATTGAACTTGTTCGTATTTCCCGCATTGTACTGCAATTTGATCCAGAGCAGCATCAATTTTCTTGACTTGTTCTAGCTGTCCTCTGCGTTGATATTCATTGCGCAAGAGCAACAACATGGGGAGGTAGTTTGCGGACAATGAACGAGCCTTATCGCGACCATTTTTGATGATAGAGACAGAAAGCGTGTTGTTCCAAAGGCTTTCATTTCGTTCGAAATTCCCAATGCAAGCGTCGGGATGGTATTCCATGATCAAGCCGGTAACATACAAATTCTGTTGTATGGGAATAAGGTATTCCTTCGGAACTGTCAACGAAATTCCGAGGTTTTTTGTGGAATTTAAGGCGCAAAAATTTGTTAGGAAGCTTACATCAATTGTCGTTGAATTTGGAAAGGTGAAACCTTTGTTTTTTAATGTGCTTCGGTAGGACTCACTTTGAAGAAAATCGAGCGAAACAATCGTGACATCCGTTCGTTCGTTCATAAAGAGTTGGGCATATACGGTCCCAAAGTTGTCTTCAAATCCATGGGTAATCGCACATCCATTTTTAGGAACTGAACGCAAAACATCTTGGCCATAAAGGGTCATTGTTTCAGTGATTCGTCCATTGGTATGCAGCTTTTTTAGGTATTTCTTCGCCTCAATAAAATTTTGAGAGATGAGGTGAAATGCAGCGAGTTGAATGTGTACATCTGAGTTTTCTGGACGCAGCTTTTCAGCTTTCAGGAGATGATCAATCAATGCGATGTTGTAGTTGCCAGCGATGTAGGTGTAATAATGGAATTCAAATGATTCAGGTGCAGCTTGTGACAAAAGTTCCACATATTGATTCATTTGTTGCTGCTGTGCAGTATTCGGTGTACGTTGAGTTCGTTGTGTAGAAGCTTGTTGACGCGTGGCTGTAAAAAGTCCGCTAACTTGTTGAAGTTGTTGTGTTGTTTCCGAGCTGTAACCGTAGGTGCTTGTGGTATTTAAGTCCTTTAATTTCTCCGTTTGTTTTTTTTGTTGAATGGATTCTTCGCGTTTCTCTAGCTCATTTTTGAAGGAAAGGGTGTCAATCGCCTGCTCTTCCAAAGATTCAGATTGCATCACATTGTTATTG
>JBILBT010000066.1:0-11810 GCA_044353545.1 Crocinitomicaceae bacterium
TCACTTTACACCAGTTTCAATGCCTGGAGCAAAGAATCCTCTTTATGAAAACAAAGTATGCAATGGTTTCGACCTTCAAAATAGCTTGTCTACACGACGCTATGAAATCAACTTAAGTTATGTCATTCAGGCCAAAGAAATTTTGGATTCACTCACATTTATTGATCAGCCCGCATCTTTCAATCGTTTGGCGGGAACACCGAAACTGAAGGAGCAAATTATGGCAGGTTGGTCAGCGAAGGAAATCCGTGCGACATGGCAGCCAGGACTAGAATCGTTCAAGGCGATTCGAAAAAAATACTTGCTTTATCTGTAATTATTTCAGCTTCTCAGCACTTTCAAGCACCTTCGACTTCATTTCTTCCATGTAGGCAATTAGTTTTTCTTGAATTACAGGATTCGACGAACCGATAATTTTTGCAGCCAGTATTCCAGCATTTTTGGCCCCATTCAATGCTACAGTTGCAACTGGAATACCATTGGGCATCTGTAGGATTGATAAAATGCTGTCCCAGCCGTCAATTGAATTGGAGGATTTTACTGGAACACCAATCACTGGGAGTGGTGTTAAGGAGGCTGTCATTCCGGGAAGATGTGCTGCACCACCGGCGCCTGCGATAATCACTTTTAATCCTCGTCCGTGCGCACTTTTTGCATAGTCAAACATGCGCTCAGGTGTGCGATGTGCTGAAACGATATCAATTTCATACTGGATACCAAAGTTGTCTAATATGTCTGCTGCATCTTGCATCACCGGCAAATCCGATGCGCTTCCCATGATAATTCCAACTTCGATCATACGCTATTTTTTTTACAAAAGTAAGAAACCCTTTCGAGCATAAAAAAAGCGCAACAAAATTCTGCTGCGCTTATCTGCTATTTGTGCGATATTATAATGTTCCGCGCTTTTCTTGTTCACGTTCAATGGATTCAAACAAGGCTTTGAAGTTACCTGCACCAAATCCTCGCGCTCCCATGCGTTGGATGATCTCAAAGAACAAGGTCGGACGATCTTCAATGGGCTTGGTGAAAATCTGTAACAAGTATCCTTCCTCATCGGCATCAACCAAGATGCCTAATCTTTGAATTTCTGGAATGGGTTCTTTCATCATTTCCATGTGCTCACCCAATCGTTGCGGAATCTCATCGTAGTAGGCCTGAGGTGGTGCAGATAGGAACTCAATACCACGCGTTCTCAATTGAGTTACTGTTTCAATGATGTTGTCAGTGGCCACTGCAATGTGCTGCGCCCCAGATCCTTCATAGAAGTCAATGTATTCTTCGATTTGTGAACGCTTGTTTCCTTTTGCAGGTTCGTTGATCGGGAATTTGATGCGCCCGTTGCCGTTGCTCATCACCTTGGACATCAAGGAAGAATATTCGGTATGAATGGTTTTGTCATCGAAGGAAAGGAAGTTTACGAAGCCCATCACATCTTCGTACCATTTCACCCAAGTATTCATTTCACCCCAGCCAACATTTCCAACCATGTGGTCGATGAATTTAAGGCCCACTGGTGTTGGATTGTAATCAGATTCCCAAGATTGGTATCCTGGAAGGAATGTTCCTGTGTAATTTTTACGCTCAACAAACATATGAACGGTTTCGCCATAGGTGTAGATTCCAGAACGAACAACTTCGCCATGCGCATCTTTCTCTACCCTTGGTTCCATAAATGATTTTGCTCCGCGGCTTGTTGTTTCTTCCCACGATTTTGTGGCATCATCTACCCAAAGCGCAATGACTTTAACGCCGTCACCGTGTTTTTTTACATGCTCTCCGATGGCTGAATCACTGTTCAATGCTGTTGTTAACACGAGTCGAATTTTATCTTGCTTCAACACATAGGAAGCGCGGTCTTTTATACCAGTTTCCAATCCAGCATATGCCAAGGATTGAAAGCCAAAGGCTGTCTTATAGAAGTGAGCCGCTTGCTTTGCGTTTCCTACATAAAATTCAACATAATCGGTTCCCAACAAAGGAAGGAAATCCTGTGCATCCTCGAAGATTTTCTCCAAACCGTATTCTACGTTTTTAACTATTTTGCTCATGGCGGGTATTGTCTAATTTTTCGTGTTGCTAAAGTAAGTATTTCTAAGCTCCTATCCAGCTTTTGTGGTATTCAGGATCTTGCAGGTCTAAGGCTCTCTTAGTGAGTTTTAATGGTTTGAATGTGTCAACCATTACGGCCAATTCTTGCGTTTCTTTTTTCCCAATGCTACGCTCATAAGCACCTGGGTGCGGTCCATGTGGAATTCCAGCAGGATGAACGGTAATCTGGCCTTTGGCGATGTTGTTGCGGCTCATAAAGTCCCCATCAACATAATAAATCACCTCGTCTGAATCAATGTTGCTGTGATTGTAAGGCGCTGGAATGGAGTCTGGATGATAGTCGTAAAGTCGTGGAACGAATGAGCACATGACAAATCCACTTGTCTCGAATGTTTGATGAACCGGTGGTGGTTGATGCACACGACCTGTGATTGGCTCGAACTCATGAATAGAAAAGGCATACGGATAATTGTAGCCGTCCCAACCCACAACATTAAATGGATGGTTGGCATAGACATAGTCGTACAGCACATCTTGTTTCTTGATGCGCACGAGGAATTCACCTGTCTCATCAATGGCTTCTAAGGCATGCGGTGGACGAATGTCGCGCTCGCAGTATGGAGAATGTTCCAACAGCTGACCAAACCAGTTGCGGTAGCGCTTTGGCGTGTACACTGGACTAAAGGATTGAACCACAAACAAACGATTGTCCGTGTCCTTGAAATGCATCTGGTAAATCATTCCACGCGGAATCACCAAGTAATCCCCGTAACTAAAGTCAATATTTCCAAGTTGCGTCTTTAGCGTACCTTCCCCTTTGTGAATGAAAATGATCTCGTCTGCATCTGCATTTTTGTAAAAATAGTCAGTCATTGAAAGACGTGGAGATGCCAGTTCAATGTAGCAATCCGAATTCACTAATACGGGAACGCGACTGTCAAGAAAATCATCTTGTGGGAGCACATTGAATCCGATCAGTGAACGCATGGTCATGTTTTTTTCCAAGCCAATCTCTGGGGCAACATTTGATGTCCCCTTGATTTCGCGCACAATGGTGGGCGCTTGAATGTGATACAGCAAGCTCGACATGCCATCGAATCCGATGGTCCCAAACAGCTGCTCATGGTACAATGATCCGTCAGGTTGACGAAACACAGTGTGACGTTTGGGAGGGATGCTTCCTAATTTGTGGTAAAAAGGCATACAGTTTAGTTATTAAGTTTTATTCAGTCCTAAATATCGGCATTTTCTGCCGCGTTTGATTTCCTGAAATTAGTATTCTAACGCATTGTTGCAATGCAGGAATTTCAGGATAACAAAAATAGCAATTCAGCAAAAGTGCAAAAAATGACCGAAGTCATAATTTTAATGAATTGAGAATATTTTACAAATTGATATTTCTCAATTCTTTCAAATGATACCTTTGTCATCTAGAGCATAGCCTATGTCAAAAATACTTATTATCGGTGCATGTGGACAAATCGGAACTGAACTTGTCCTTGAATTGAGAAAACGCAATGGCTCAGCCCAAGTAATTGCTGCAGATGTGAGGGAGAATTGTCCTTCAGTTCTGTCAGATGGACCTTATGTACAAATGGATATTCTTGACCGCCCAGCAGTACGGGAGTATATTATTGACAATGAGGTTGATGAAGTATACCTTCTTGCAGCACTTTTGTCAGCTACCGCTGAGAAGAATCCAGATTTTGCATGGCGTCTCAACATGGAGGGATTGTTTACGATTCTCGATTTAGCCAAGGAAAAATACCTGAAAAAAATCTTTTGGCCAAGCTCCATTGCTGTGTTTGGCCCAACTACACCCCGCAATAATACCCCGCAGTACACCATCATGGAACCATCAACCGTGTATGGAATCTCAAAGCAGGCTGGTGAGCGATGGTGCGAATATTATTTCAATAAGTTTGGTGTGGATGTGCGCAGCATCCGTTATCCTGGACTCATTTCTTACACGAGTTTGCCTGGTGGTGGAACTACCGATTATGCGGTTGATATTTTTTATCAAGCGAAAATGAATAAGGATTACACTTGTTTTTTACGAGACGACTCTGCCTTGCCAATGATGTACATGGCGGATGCTATTCGCGCTACGATTGAATTGATGGATGCCCCAGCAGAAAAAGTACGTGTGCGTTCCGCTTACAACCTATCTGGATGCAGCTTTACACCAGCTGAACTCACTGATGCCATTCGCGTTCATCGCCCTGAATTCAAGGTAAGCTACGTGCCCGATTTTCGCCAACAAATTGCAGACAGCTGGCCAGCATCAATCGACGACAGCGCTGCTCGAAATGATTGGGGTTGGAAGGAACATTTTGGCACCGCTGAAATGGTGGAAATCATGTTGGAAAATGTTGATCCTTCAAAATTGAATTGAGTGTTTGAAATTCAAAAAAAGTAAACTACCTTTCAGTCACTTATGATGAGCTAATTTTTCTAGAAGATGCCTACACGTCGTTTTTCAGTTTCATTCTTCTTTCCCTTATTGATGGCTCTTATGTGCTTGTCCGTTGTGGGTGACGGTGTGAATCAAAAAGATGCCCAAGGTAGAAAGCAAGGAAAATGGATCTACTTTGGAAAGGATCGCCCTCAAGAAGGGTATCCATCAGAAGGAAAAATTGAAGAAGGCAGTTACCTCAATGACCGCAAGGAAGGTTTTTGGATCCGCTACCACAATGATGGTAAAACGCCAAAATTGAAAGGCGAGTACCACAACAACCGCCCTGAAGGAAGCTATGTGAAGTACTATCCAAATGGAAAAGTCAAAGAGCGAGGAACCTTTACGTTGAATGAATACCAAGATTCACTGAAGCGCTATCACGAAAATGGAAAATTGGAGTACGAAGCGAATTTTTCTTCTGAAGGTAAGGAAACTGGATCTGTGAACTATTATTATCCAAATGGACAAATTGAATTTCAATACCAAGCAAGCAATGGAATCCCAGAAGGGAAGGCCATGAGGTATTACGAAAACGGAGATATCAAGGAAGTGATCTATTACGGATCGGATGGTTCTATTCAAAAAAGTGAGCCGCGTGAGATGCTTAACCCTGCTATTAAGGTTACGGACCCAGGAGCTTCTGTTATTCCTGCACCTAGAATTCCTGCGCCAAACACGAAGGGTGCGAAGTTCCTACCAAACGGGTACAATAAAGTGTACAATGCCAACGATGAAATCTGGCAAGATGGCGACTTTAAAAACGGCTTGCTTTGGGACGGAAAGGTCTATGAATACGATCGCGATGGGATCCTGCTTAAGGTCAAAGTGTTTAAGAGTGGGGTTTACCATTCGGATGGTCAACTTTGATTGGATAACCTTTTCGATGGAATGCGTATCTTTGACTGAATTCTGATTTTTCAATGGAATGAGTAAAACTAAACTTCCCCCTGCATTTCTTTCTTTGCCCGCATCTCCTTCTGTTGATAAGGTTGGAGTAGAGGAACGTTGTGCGCGATTTCAAACGCGTAGCATTAAAAATGCATCCAAAATGCAAGGACTCAAGATGGTCTTGAACATGATTGATTTAACCACTCTTGAAGGAAAAGATACGCCTGGAAAAGTGAAACAGATGTGCTACAAAGCACAGCATTTGCATGATTCATATCCAGATTTACCTACCGTTGCAGCGGTTTGTGTGTACCCATCAATGGTGGGTGTTGCACGCAAAGAATTGAAAGGGAATACAGTTAAAATTGCATCGGTTTCCACAGCATTTCCAAGCGGTCAAGCACCCATGTCTGTCAAGTTGGAGGATACACGTTTTGCCGTTTCTGAAGGAGCTGACGAGATCGATATGGTGATTTCACGTGGGAAGTTTCTCGCGGGTGAATATAATTTTGTGTTTGATGAAATTGCTGCGATCAAGGAGGCATGTGGAAAAGCTCGCTTGAAAGTGATTTTGGAGACAGGTGAACTTTCTACCTTAGACAATGTGCGCCGAGCAAGCGATATCGCCATTCATGCTGGAGCAGATTTCATTAAAACATCGACAGGTAAAATTCAACCTGCGGCAACCATGCAAGTAACTTATACGATGCTGATGGCGATTCGCGATCACTATGATCGAACAGGTATTATGATTGGAATGAAGCCGGCTGGAGGAATCTCAACGTCGAAGTTGGCACTGCACAATCTCGTTATGGTGAAAGAAGTATTGGGCGAGAAATGGTTAAGCAACGAATGGTTTCGCTTTGGCGCGAGCAGCTTAGCAAATGATGTACTGATGCAAATAATGAAAACGGAGACGGGCATTTATCAGTCACCGGATTATTTTTCAATGGACTAAAATGGCAAAAAAAACAACAAATAAATCCAGAGAAACTGCGTGGGAATACGCTCCTTCACTGGAAAGTATAGGTCACATTGATTTGAAAGAATCATATGATTTGTTTATTGATGGAAAATGGGTAAAACCATCTTCGGGCAAATACTTCGAAACCATCAATCCCGCAAATGAAAAGGTCCTTGCAAAGGTGGCTCATGCCAATGAGGAGGATGTTGACCGCGCAGTAAAAGCTGCACGAAAAGCCTACGATACTGTTTGGTCTAAAATGCCTGCTTCGGAAAGAGCAAAATATATTTTTCGAATTGCCCGATTGATGCAGGAGCGTGCGCGCGAACTGTCAGTGATTGAAACTTTGGATGCTGGAAAGTCAATCCGAGAATCACGCGACATCGATGTCCCCTTGGCCTGCAACCATTTCTTTTATTACGCAGGATGGGCCGATAAGCTCGAATATGCATTTCCAAATCGAGATTTTGAACCCATAGGTGTTGCGGGACAAATTATTCCGTGGAACTTTCCCTTGTTGATGGCGGCATGGAAAATTGCACCGGCTTTGGCTGCTGGGAATACCGTAGTGCTTAAACCAGCTGAGACAACGCCATTGACTGCATTAAAATTGGCTGAGATCATAGAACTTTCTGGATTGCCTGCAGGAGTAGTGAATATCGTGACAGGATTTGGAGACACAGGTGCTGCGATTGTGGAGCACCCTGAAGTGAATAAGGTGGCATTTACGGGATCAACTGCAGTTGGAAAACACATTCAACGTGCTGTGGCTGGAACGGATAAAAAGGTGACTCTTGAGCTCGGTGGAAAATCGTCAAACATCATTTTTGAAGATGCACCAATCGACCAAGCAGTAGAAGGAATCATCAATGGTATTTTCTTTAATCAAGGGCATGTGTGCTGCGCAGGCTCGCGTCTTTTCGTGCAAGAGTCTTTGGCAGAACTGGTTGTTCGTAAATTGAAGCAGCGCATGGACTCATTGTATGTCGGTGATCCATTGGATAAGAACACGGATATTGGTGCCATCAACTCGAAAGAACAATTGGAGGTCATCAATAAATACATAAAAATTGGCATCGAAGAAGGCGCTGAAATGTATCAACCCAACTGCGAAATCCCCACGAAAGGTTATTTCTGCAAACCAACCTTATTCACCAATGTGGCACAATCGAATGTGATTGCTCAAGAGGAGATTTTTGGGCCAGTATTGACCATACAAACATTCCGAACGGTGGATGAGGTCATTCAGAAAGCCAATAATTCGCCATATGGATTGGCAGCCGGTGTTTGGACCGACAAAGGCTCACGCATTTTTAACTTGACATCGAAATTGCGTGCTGGAGTTGTTTGGGCAAATACCTACAACAAGTTTGATCCAGCTTCTCCATTCGGAGGATATAAGGAAAGTGGTTTTGGCCGTGAAGGTGGACTTCATGGGCTTCGTGCTTATGTAAAATTGAAATAAGATGACTCGCTTGCAAGTGCTTAAAACATATAAGATTTTTATTGGCGGACAATTTCCAAGAACGGAATCTGGACGCTATTATTCGCTCAAAGGAAAAGAGGGCTTTGACATCGCTAATGTGTGTTTGTCATCTCGGAAAGATGCTCGAAATGCGGTTGTTGCTGCCCGAAAAGCATTTGGTTCATGGTCGGAGCGCAGTGCCTTCAATCGCGGACAAATTGTCTATCGCATCGCTGAAATGCTGGAAGGTCGTCGTTCTCAATTTATCGAAGAACTTCAACTGATGGGATTTACCGCAGCCAATGCAGCGATGGAAGTGGATGCTACGGTAGATCGCATCGTATATTATGCGGGGTGGTGCGACAAATACCAACAAATCATAAGTTCAGTCAATCCTGTGGCGTCATCGCATTTTAATTTTTCCGTGGCTGAGCCAACGGGTGTGGTTGGGATTGTTGCACCGGAAGAAAGTCCCTTGCTTGGATTGGTCTCTTTGCTCATTCCTGCCATCGCCGGTGGAAATACAGTTGTTCTCGTTGCTTCGGAGAAGTACCCACTTTCAGCGGTAACATTGGCTGAGGTGATTCATTCATCTGATGTGCCTGGAGGGGTAGTGAATATTCTTACAGGTACGGCGGGTGAGCTAGTGCCGCCTTTGGCTTCTCACCTCGATGTGAATGCTATGACAAGTGCAGGCTTGGTTAAAGACATGGCCAGTGCCTTGCAAATTCAGGCTGCAGACAATGTCAAAAGAGTGTTCAATTATCCTGCAATGGATTGGCGCGAACCTTCCTCTCAAGGACTTTCTATGATTGAGGATTTACAAGAAATAAAAACGACATGGCACCCGATTGAAAACATCGGTGGTGCAACGAGTTCGTATTAAAGGAAACATACATTTATTGGAATATGGAACTTGCTACGAACGATTTTACCATCGTTTGTTGCGGGAATCCATTTTTCCATGAAGCGATCAGTTAAACGGATTGAATCAAACGTGTGCCCGCAATTGTCAATGCATTTTAAATGTGTGATGCTACCATCTATTTCAACGATAAAAAGGATGTGCATTCGTCCTAAACAAGTTAGATCCTGATCTTCTGTGGTTTCTATGTCATCAAAAATTCCGAACAAGGAGTAATAAAAATCGTTTAGGCCTTGCTTCGGCACTGCCTCCGTGTGAGGATAATCATACACGGTGGTGTCCTGCTGCGCGAAAACAGGCGCAGACAAAAGAAACGTGAATGCTATGAAAAGGAAAGTTTTCATCAAAAAAAATCCCTACCGAAGTAGGGATTATATTTTAGTTCAATGTGAAGTTGATTGGAAGTCGACAACGTGTTCGAGACTTTTTACCTTTAGCCTCACCTGGCGCCCAGGCTGGCATGTTTCGTAAAAGTCGTTTTGCTTCTTTGTCTAGGTCTGTGCTCACACCACGTTCAATCGCAATATTTGAAATAGAACCATCTGTTTCAACAACGAATGAGAGGTATACACGTCCCTGCTCATTCAAGTCGATTGATGTTTCAGGGTATTGTACATTCTCAGCAATCCACTTTTGCATCGATGCTGGTCCTCCAGGGAACGCTGCTTCAACATCAGGAAATTCGATGATTTCTTCTTCAACAGCAATTACTGTTTCATCACCAATTGGAATGTCTGTTGGAATTACTTCAACTTGAGCTACCGGCTCAGTTTCAGTATTTTCTTCCTCAACGATATCTTCAGCGACTGGCATTGGGGCCTCAACCTGTGGGGTTTGTGCTGGTGGAGGAGTATCTTCCTTCTTTGCTTCTTCTTCCGTATTGATTACAGCTGCCTGGGTTTCGCCTTTCTGATTGTCTGTGTTCTCTACTGCTGAAGTGTATGAAAAAGACGCCAAAACAAGGCTTCCTGTAAAAAGAAGTCCAACCATCACGATGGGCATGCGCATTTTGTCAATGTTCGCTTCTTCACTTTTCTTAAGTTCCATAGTCGAATTTTGTTTGAGTGTAAATATACAATTTTTTCATTTTAATGCACCTGAAATTTTCAGGCCGCGGCAGAATTACAAACTTCGGGCCAAAACGAAAATTAAACAGTTTTTTATCCGATGAGCGCTTCGTACGCTGCTGCATCGAGCAAATCATTCAATTGCGAAGCATCAGAAACTTTCACGCGAATCATCCATCCATCTCCATACGGATCTGAGTTTACCAATTCAGGATCTCCATCCAACTTCTCATTCAGTTCGATGATTTCACCAGAAATAGGCATGAACAAATCTGAAACAGTTTTTACTGCTTCAACAGAACCAAAAACTTCTTCTTGGTCCAATGTTTCTCCTTCTGTCGTAACATCAACAAATACGATATCACCCAATTCGCTCTGTGCGAAATCGGTAATTCCAATCGTAGCGATATCTCCTTCAACAGCAACCCATTCATGGTCTTTTGTGTACTTCAAATTCTGTGGTATGTTCATTCTTCAAATATTTGTGACAAATGTATACTATTTCTCTGTATGCAGAAATCGCTTCTTGAAATTTGTTCTTCACAATTCTTGGAATCTTTTTGACTAATTTTACTCCATTATGGTAAATCAAGACCAATTAAAGGATATTACTCAACGTATTGAAGCGATTGAAGGGTATTTGAAGATTTCTGAAAAGCGAATGCAGCTGGTTGAAGAAGAGTTGAAAACGCAAGACCCTTCCTTTTGGGATGACCCTAAGGTAGCGGAAGCTCAAATGAAAAACATTCGTGGATTAAAAGTCTGGGTGGCGGCTTATGACAAATTGAAAGGTGGACTTGACGACCTTGAGGTGTTGATTGAGTTTGTCAAAGAGGGTGCTGCGGAGGTTTCTGAGGTGGATGTGCAACACGCAGATTTATTGAAGAATGTTGAAGAGTTGGAATTGAAAAACATGCTTTCAGGTGAGGAAGATGTGCTGAGTGCGGTGTTGCAAATTACAGCAGGTGCGGGTGGAACAGAAAGTTGCGATTGGGCATCTCACCTCATGCGCATGTACATGATGTGGGGCCAAAAAAATGGCTACAAAATAAAGGAACTCAACTACCAAGATGGAGATGTAGCCGGAATTAAAACAGTTACGCTAGAATTCGAAGGTGATTTCGCCTTTGGTTATTTGAAAGGTGAGAATGGGGTACACCGTTTGGTGCGCATCTCTCCATTCGATTCCAATGCCAAGCGTCACACGTCATTTGCTTCGGTGTATGTGTACCCTTTGGTAGACGATAACATCGAGATCAACGTCAATCCAGCAGACATTACATGGGATACTTTCCGTTCGGGTGGTGCTGGTGGACAAAATGTCAACAAAGTAGAAACGGCT
Source organism: Crocinitomicaceae bacterium (assembly GCA_044353545.1). GTDB lineage: Bacteria > Bacteroidota > Bacteroidia > Flavobacteriales_D > Crocinitomicaceae > M0103. The sequence goes on from JBILBT010000066.1 coordinate 11,162, forward strand.
GTTCGTTTGAGACATGCACCCTCAGGGATTATCATCGAAAATTCAGAATCACGCTCTCAGTTGGCAAATAAGGAAAAAGCCCTGCAATTGCTTCGTTCACAATTATATGAACTTGAACTGCGGGCTCGATTGGAAAAACGAAGTGAAATCGAAGCGGGAAAAAAGAAAATTGAATGGGGATCTCAGATCAGAAATTATGTCATGCATCCTTATAAATTGGTGAAAGATGTTCGCACAGGCGTGGAATCGGTCAATGTCGATGGAGTAATGAATGGCGATATTGATGAGTTTCTCAAGGCCTTCTTAATGATGTATGGAAATTAATCACCCATGAGCGTCACTGTCTACCATAACCCTCGCTGCTCAAAAAGTCGTTGCGCCTTGGAATTTTTGTCTGAGCGAAATGTCGATTTCACTGTTATTGAATATTTGAAAGATCCCTTTACGAAAGAAAGTTTGGAGACGCTGATTCGTCAACTGAACATTCCAGCAATGGACCTCATCCGAAAAAATGAACCTGAATACAAGGAACATTTTCGGGGAGAACGTTTGTCGGATGAAGAAGCCACTGAGGCAATGTTGAAATTTCCGAAACTTATTGAGCGACCTGTCGTAGTAAAGGACGGAAAAGCCGTTGTTGCAAGACCAA
>JBILBT010000067.1:0-11805 GCA_044353545.1 Crocinitomicaceae bacterium
AAGTGATCTGCACAAGCGGATAGACCTAAAATGAAAAGCCCAATGATTGCCGCGAAAGAATGGTTCTTGTTGAAGCGCATAGCGTTAATTAGAATCGTTAGTAAAATAGGACATGAGATTCGAATAAATCGTTGGGAGGATTGTTCATTTCAGCCATCTTTGTGAATCACATCCAAGGATCAAGATTAAGCATTTTTATGAATTCGAAAGGGTTAAATTTGAAAAACAAGAACGTATTTTTAACGACAAATACGCTTGAATCGTACCAATAATTGACATACCTATGGAAAATCAAACAACCCCTTTATTGATTGGCGCCCTTGCAGGAGACATCATCGGATCACGATTTGAGCGCTACAACATCAAAAGCACAGAGTTTGAATTGTTTCAAAGAAGTTCCCACTTCACCGACGATACTGTATTGACCATTGCGACAGCAGAAAGCATATTAAACAAGTCTTCAATTGCGGAGGCATTTCAGAAATATGGACGCAGGTATCCCAATGCAGGGTATGGTGGGACATTTTATCGGTGGATTTTTGAGGAGAATCCTCAACCCTATAATTCGTGGGGCAACGGATCTGCGATGCGCGTCAGTCCTGTGGGCCACGCCTATTCTTCGGAAGAGGAGGTCTTGGAACAAGCAAAGAAGTCAGCGGAAGTGAGCCACAATCATGAAGAAGGAATCAAAGGAGCTCAAGCTACAGCGATGTGTGTTTTTCTAGCGCGAACGGGCCACAGCAAAGATGAAATAAGACGCTACGTCGAGAGTAATTTTGGTTACGATTTATCCATCTCACTCGATGAAATTCGCCCGAACTATTATTTTGACGTCAGCTGCCAAGGTTCTGTTCCACATGCCATTCGGGCCTTTTTAGAAAGTAACGATTTCGAAAGCGCAATCCGCTTGGCCATCTCCATTGGTGGTGACAGCGACACCATCGCGTGCATAAGCGGTGGAATCGCACAGGCATATTACAAAAGCATACCTGAAGAAATCGTGCAAGGGGTAATGCAACGACTGCCTAAAGAACTGTTAGATGTTGTGCTCCAGTTTGATGAGAAGTACAACGCCAGTGAAGCTTAGCGCCCCTTCGGTACACCCAGTGTAAAAAATGAGCACGAAAGCGGTGCAATCATCGCTCTGCATTTTCGCTCTGATGTTCGACCCCGATAGTGTCCTAAAATCAGGTTGAGTAAGGAAAGCACGAAGCTTAAGCGCAAGTAATGGGGATTGAATCGCTCTCGCTCTCACCCTCGCTCTGTACATCCCGTCGGGGTCGAACAGATTTAAAAATATGATCAAAGACCCAGTGAACAATCCAATCCCCACTCTCGCTCTTATCTTCGCTCTCGCTCTCAAACTCACACTGTATATCCCCGCAACACCAATTAAGTAGTTCTACGCAATTGTGAAATACTCCCTGCAATTGTTCATATCATTTGTTTTTTGATTGCCCCACTTTTGTTCCATGAATGCAAATCCCCTGTGGAAGTTGTGTCTAAAAAAATGGGTATGAAAAAGGTAAATTTTTTAAAAGGTATTGTCGCTTGCACGGCCCTGGTCATTCTGCCAGGTCTAGAATCAGGCGTTTTTGCGCAGACATACAATGTCTCCTACAATGCCATTAATTTTGGTGGCACGGGTGTCACCATCACAAACAAGGTGGGGACAGGTACCGCACTCAACAACGTTGTGTTGTATCAAAATGTCATTAACATCGGAGGCCAACAAATCGATGCAATTGTGCGCACACAAGAAATATCGAATGTGACGTTCACGACCTACGATCAGGCCGGAACAGGAACTGGTTACACCAACAACCTAGCGAATTATTTTTCGCCACAGTTTACCATCGGTTCAGGTGGAGGGTATGCCGTATTTAAAATCCAGTTTATTTTGGGCGGATCTTACAACAACACGACAAACACAGGTACTTTGGTGACGCTACAAAATGTGCGGCTAAACACCTATGACATCGATGGAAATGGCACGGCAGGCACAAACCAATACAATGAGTTCGGAGGATTTTCTTCATCTGAATTGGGAAGTCCAACAAACCTTTCTATGACCTACAATTCGACACTTGGGTTAACAAAATTCAGATCTATATTATCCGCCAATACAACAGCCGCCACGGATGTTAAAAATCGTGTACGCGTGACTTATGGCTACATGTCTGAGTTCACTACAAAAGTAGGAGCTGAAGGAAGCGGTGCGGCCTATTTCTTCTTGGACTTTTCTGCTGGATCAACGTTTACTACTGCCGTGTCTTATTCAGCGCCAGCCTTGGACCTGAATACTGCCACTGCAGGTTTAGACAATGATGTAATGATGATTGCCCCAGCAAGCAAGAATTTTTCATCAGGAACAACAAACATTACCTACACAGGCTCAACCTTGGATAACCTTAAAATCTCTTTTTTGACGGCTCAGGTTTACGATGCAACAAGTGAAAACTTGGTCATTAGCGGCGCTACGTCAGGCGGAACGATTGGCTTAAAATTTACCAATGGGCAAACAATTCCAAATGTGGTTTATGGCGGTGTCACGTACGTCGTTGCAGCAACTGTTGCCAATGAAACAAGTACTTTGGTCTTTACAAAAAGCGGAGGCGGAACCCTTACTCTTGCGCAGGTGGAGTCTTTGCTGGATGCCCTTCAATATCAAAATACCTTGAGCTCAGCTACAAAAGGATTGCGCACCTTCAATGTGACTACACTTTCAGCAAGTTTTGAAACAGCTGTTGCACATTTCCGCGTGAACATTGATACACCCTTGCCGACAGATTTGATTTCATTTTCCGCAGCGTGCAATAATGATTATACCTTGATTTCTTGGCAAACGGCATCCGAACACAATTCAGCGTTTTTTGTCCTTGAACGAAGTATAAATGGGCAAGATTGGGTAGAGGCTTCAACAATTCAATCTGCGGGCAACAGCACCACCAAAATTGATTATGCCTATGAAGATGATGCAGCAATTCGCTTCGAAGGATACTACCGACTTACGCAAATCGACAATGATGGAGCTCAAAAAGTGTACGACCCAATTCATACAAGTTGCGAGGAGATGGATGATTTGGTAAACATTTATCCAAATCCAACAGTGGGCGATTTTACTATTGAATTCAATGCCTCTGTGAAAGGAGAAGCCACATTTAGCCTGGTAAATGCAAACAATCAACTGCTCAAGTCAGAGTCCATGGATTTAGCAAATGGAACAAACCAGATTCACATCTCTGGATTGGGCCTTAGTTCCGGAATGTACTATTTACGCATAGATTGGAACGGCCAAACTGTGGTGAAAAAGGTCCTTGTTCGCTAAGTTCAGGGATGGCCTTGATGCTAGATTTTCTTCCGAATCAAATGCTTTTGCGCATGCGATAGATGTTCTCCCACGACAAATCTGTCAATGGCTCAATCACAGAAGCATAAGCGCGTTCCATCTGCTGGGCAACTTTCTCAAAAGGAACTTGACCTGTCAATGCCCCCAAACCCGGACAGGCAATACTCATAATTTTTTGATCACTTGTTTTATTATGGTGATGAACAGCCAACAGCGTTGCGCGCATTCCGTGATACACATTGTCGGTATGTGCGATGATGTCTGGGATACGCATCGTAGGTGTGTGAGCTAAAAATGGATGCTTTTCGTGGTGCGTAGGAATAATAAAACTCGATCCGATCTGTTGTTCTCCGAGATAATGTTCAACAATATGTGCTTGAACGCGATCCATGAGTTGCTGTCCGAAGTAATCAGTGATGTCCGCGTCAATTCCGCCGTCCATTTGTCCATAAGAATTTGCTGCACTCACCATGCAATCATATTGGGGTATGCGCTGAAAATAGTTGTTGACCACTTGCACATTCTTGTGTTGTGCGAATGCTGCCTCCCAGGCCGAACACATGTGTGGATTGACATCCACCAAAATCAATTTAATTTCTTTCATCTGTGATTTGTTTTGGGAACAAAGAAAGCAGCGAGCTCCGTATAGGTGATACCGAAAAATAATTTAGTTGAAAATGTAAGTGCAAAAAGTCCCGTTTTATGCAGTTTTCACCAAAATCCATGAGCTTAATTCAAAAAAATATGCCAAACAGGTTTTTTTCTTCCAAAAATTTACTATATTATTGTAAAGTGCTCGTCAGCTGACACATCAATCGTTTGATTTATTTAATTCTTAAAGTTACCTTAAAAAGTGACCTAGAAAAGTATTGTCTAATCTTTAAACTATCTTAGTATGTCTCAAAAACTTGTCCCAATCAAAGGTTCTGATCGTTCATTTTCTATTGTTCGACGTCGCGTTCAAATCGCACCAAACAAAAAGAATAAATCTGGATTTTCATACGAAAATCAAATTGACACAACTGCCACAAGAGTTGCCTATTCTACTTTTGTGTCTTCTCTCCCGGCATCTCCTGGCTCACTCATCGTGTACAAGAAAGTGAGGGGAATATTAGAGCCCAGCGAAGTGCTACGGTCTGATGAAAATTTGCGTCAATTGTTTTCGAGTCCCAAAGGCGACGTACAGCGCTATCCCTTGCTCCTAGGTTATCTCAATAGTGGCTGCGACGCCATCGTAATTCAACTCGTGCGCCCAGCGAGTTGAGTTTTTACCATAAATGAATTTACAAAGAAATTGTACATTCGTGCTTCCCAAGTATTTGAACCTATGTCCAACCTTCGATCTCTACTTTCCATCCTCATTCTCGTTCTGCTTCTCCCTCTGTTTTCCCTTTCGCAGTACCCCGATTCGATCCGCCTCAACGATGTGCGTTTCCTCACTTCCCACAACAGCTATAAGCGAAAACCGAGTCCAAAGATTCTCAAGTTCTTATCCCACTTTAAAAAACAACTCGGGAAAGATATGGATCCGATTCAAATGGACTATGGCCACGCCTTGCTGACCGAACAAATGAACACTTACCACATCAATGGCTTTGAGCTGGATGTGAACTACGACCCAAAGGGTGGACATTTTGTCAAGCGACGGATCAATTTTTTTGTCGGAGGATTGAAACAGAAATCACGCGATTCTTTGTTGCTCAAACCAGGGTTTAAAATCCTTCACATCGCCGATGTGGACTACGAATCAAATTACACCACTTTCATTCAAGCCCTCACCGAAATTCGTGACTGGAGCACACAGCATCCAAATCACACCCCGATTTTTATCAATATCGAAATCAAACGCGATGCTCCTGCGGATTACTCAAAAGCCCTAGACTTCTTGGGCTTCAACAAATCCATTCCTTTTGTTCCCGAAGCACTCAATGACCTCGACAAGGAAATCCATTCTGTGTTTGGTGCAACTCCAGAAATCTTATTTACACCTGCGATGCTGCGCGATACATTTTCAAGCTGCAAAGAGCGTCTCTCTGGCATCAATTGGCCGGCGTTGAACGATGTGCTTGGAAAGGTGTTTATCGTACTTGACGGAGACTTCAATGGCATCTATACGAAAGCACTCAACACGGGGGAAGACCGTCCAATGTTTGTTTATGGGCAACCTGGCGAACCAGAAACTGCCTTTGTCATTCGCAATGAACCACAAGGCAAAGAAGACGAAATTCGATTACTCACAGAATTGTACATGGTCCGCACGCGAACAGACGCAGGAACACTTGAAGCACGAAGTATAGATTATTCCAGATACAATGCGGTCATGAAAAGCCAGGCACAAATCATCACCACGGATTATTACCGCGCAGATCCATTGCTTAGCCCTTTTGTCGTGTCCATTGAACAGTTCAAACAAAATGCATTACACTTGTACTTGCGCAGCAAAGGATTTTAAGCGCTCTCACACTCACACTCGAACTCACACTGTATTTTGGGGCTATCGGATATTGTAGGGTGAGGCTCTCGAACCCTGCTATCTGAGCAGCGTAACATGCCCCACATACTCATACGCATCTTCGTTCTGTAATCCAGTAAATCGAATCTTCCAGGTATAGACACCGTCTTGGGCATAACCGTCTTTGTTTCCTGTGATTAAACCTTCAAGGACATCAGGGTATTTCCCGTCCCACCCGGCTTGTGGGTCATTGGTATAAAATACAACCTCGCCCCAACGGTCAAATATGCGCAGCTCGTAGGAGTTCGGGTCAAAACCAGAAGTCATTACCGGCAAGAATACATCGTTCGTTCCATCCTCGTTCGGAGTGAAACTGTTCGGAACGTAAACGAGTAAGTCTTCCCATACCGTGATGGTGAGGATCATGCTGTCGTAACAACCTAATTCATTGTACGCATAGAGTGTCACAACATACTCAGCAGGTTCTACTGGATACACATGAACTGGATTTGTTGATGTGCTTGTTGTTCCATCTCCGAAATCCCACACATAGGTAAATGCATCTGTCGATTGATTGGTGAACTCAACGGTTGGATCACTGATCGGTAAGCTGTCTGAGGAAACAATGAAGTCTGCGTTCGGAATGGCATACGCACATACAATGTCTGCCTGAACAAGGGTAATGCTACATCCCGCCTGGTTCGTAACGGTTAAGCTCACATCATAGCATCCTGGATCTGGATATTGGTGATCCACATTCCCCGGCTGGTTGGATGTTTCACCGTCTCCAAAATCCCAAAACAATGTCGTTCCTGGTGCAGCGATGAGGTCGCTAAATACGGTATTGAATACCACACAACCTTCAGGTTCAGAAACCGCGAAATCAACATCTGGCGATTCTGACAAGGTAATGTCCATCGCGAAGGAATTGATACAGCCCGTAACTTGATTGGTACCAACCAAAGTAACTGTGTATGTACCAATGGTAGGATAGGAGTGAACAGGATCTTCGAGGATAGAACCATTTCCGTCCCCAAAGGTCCACGCGAAATCCAAACCGGCATCGGACGTATTGTTGAATGGCACTGGAGTCAAATTACACAAGGCACCAGAACCTGTATTGAAACCAATCGTCGGCAATGGATTTACAGTAACCGGAATGGTAAATAGTGGCCCCTTACAACCTGATGCATTAGCGGTTGCAATGACATCGTAGTTGACAATCTGTGCTGTCGTTGACGGATTCACCAACACATCATTGATGGTGGAACCGTTTTGAATGCTCGTTGTTTCTCCAGTTACTCCACCATTCGATTGTGCTTGCCACGTAAAGCTAGATGGAAGTGTTGCTGTGATTGGCGTACTGACATTGTCACCCGAACAAATCGCTACCGGAACATTGGTCACAATAGGCAAAGGATTGACGAAGACCACAATGTCGAAGATTGGACTTGCACAGCCGTTCACGGTGGATGTAGCAACCGCCTGATAATCGACCTGCTGAACACTATTGCTTGTATTCACCAAAACGTCATTGATGAAGTTCGTCGTTTGGATGGTTGTGCTTTCCCCGTTTATGTTAATGTTGTTTGTTGCAAACCAGTTGAAGCCAGCTGCGACATTGGCCTCTAAGGTCAAATCAACGAACTCACCACTACATATGGTTACCGTGTCTTCGTTCAGAAGTGAAAGCGGTGGGCGAACAATGACCGCAATCGTGCGCGCTGCACCCACACAACCGGATGGATCGGCCGTTGGGATAATGCTGTAGATTACGAGCTGGTTTTGAGTGGTCGTGTTGATCAAGAGATTGTTAATTATGTTCCCTGATTGAGCAAAAAGTGCTTCGCCAGTGACATTCACATTGTCTGTGGCAATCCAAGTAAATGTTGATGGAACATTTGCTGTTAGGATCATATTCACGGATGCCCCGCTGCATATTTCAATGGATGGGTCCGATGTAAGTTCGACGTCCGGCACAACCTCAACGGTGAATGTCGTTTGAAGACCTGAACATCCTTGTGGTGCTGAAACAGGATTCACACGGTAAGTGACATATTGCATTACCGTCGTAGTGTTCGTAAGGGTGTTGATTACCGTGCTTGATGGCTGAGGGAAATTCACATCTCCGCTAACGTTCGGATTGGGATCTGCAAACCATGTAAAATTGGAGGTGATGTTGGCGCTCAACGGAACATTAATTGTTTCGCCGTTACAAATGGTAAAGTTTGGAATAGGCGTAACAATTGGCGAAGGATTTACGGCAATTGTAAATTCTTGCGGGTTTCCTGGACATGCTACGCCATTTGCACTTGTATAAATAGGTGTTACGCTGAATAGTCCTGAAATTTGTGCTCCAGTAGTGTTCAGTCCGGTAAATGGTGCAATGTTGCCAATAGCTGCTGCACCGATACCAATGGAGGTGTTCGTGTTAGTCCATGAATATGAAGTTCCAGTTCCAGCAAACACCACATTGGCAGTAGAAGAAGCATTACACACCTCTTGATCTAATGGGTCCGTCACAACCGGAGTAGGGTTCACGCTGATGGTGAATGTTTGTGTGTTTCCTGTACACGTAACATTGCTTTGCTCGAAATAAGCGGTTACAGATAGTTGCGCTGTCAAAGGAGTACTTGTTGAACTGTTTTGAGCGACAAATGCTGGAATTGTGCCCGTACCCGTTGCATTAAGCCCAATAGTTGTTGTATTGTTGGTCCAGTTGTAATAGGTGCCAGATCCGGCAAAAGTGATTGGACTCGTTAAATTGTTGTTGCACAAGGTAAGATCACTAGGGTCTTGAACTACTGGCGTTGGATTTACTGCAATGGTAAAGACCTGCGCCGTGCCGCTACACGTTAATCCAGCATTGGTGTATTGTGGTGTTAATGTAATGGTTGCTACCACTGGTATACTGCTTGAATTTGTCGTAGTAAATGCAGAAATATCTCCTGTTCCGTTGGCACTTAATCCAATGGAAGGGGTGTTGTTTACCCATGTGTATGAGGTTCCTGTGCCGCCAAAGTTGACTGCCGCTGCAGAGGCACCATTACAAACAACTTGGTCCGCAGGGTCGTTTGCAGCTGGCGTTGGATTGATTGTAATTGTGAAAGATTGAGGTGCGCCAGGGCAGTTTGCAGTTCCTCCGGCAAATGTTGGAGTGACGGTAATCGTTGCAACAATAGGTGTTGTACCCGTATTGACCGCATTAAAGGAGGTGATGTTTCCGGTTCCGTTGGCACCTAAGCCAATCAATGGATTGCTATTTGTCCAGGTGTAGGATGTTCCTGTTCCTACAAAGTTCACCGGTGTTGTAGGTGCACCATTACATACGACGAGATCCGCTGGATCATTCACCGTAGGTGTTGGATTGACCGTTATGCCAATGGTTTGAACACTTCCACTGCAGGTCAATCCGGCATTCGCAAATTGAGGCGTTACGGTGATAATGGCATTAACCGGGCTCGAGCTCGAATTACTCGTGATAAATGCACCTATTGTTCCAGAGCCATTCGCGCTCAGACCAATGGATGGGGCAGAATTTAACCAAGAATATGCCGTTCCTGTACCCGTAAATGGCAATGCAGCAGTAGAAGATCCATTACATACAATTTGGTCTGGTAAATCATTCACAACAGGTGTTGGATTGATCGTGATGGTAAAGGTCTGTGTTGCTCCAGAACAGCCAACAGAGCCACCTGTAAAGTCAGGTGTAACTGTAAGTGTTGCAATGACCGGAGCTGTGAGCCCATTGATTGCGGTGAATGAGGGGATATTGCCCACCCCTGCAAATGGAATTCCGATGGATGAGGTACTATTGGTCCAGGAATAAGAGGTGCCTGTTCCAGTAAAGTTAATTGCTGGTGTAAGTGCGTTGTTACAAACGACCAAATCTTGTGGATCAACCGCTTGAGGTGTTGGATTAATTGTGATGGAGAAATTCTGTGTAGGTCCCTGACACGTCACCGCTGAACCAAGGTATGACGGTGTAACCGTGATAATTCCAGTAACAGGTGTTGAACCTGGGTTGATTCCAGTGAAGACGGGCACCGTTGTGTTTCCGTTGGCAGAAAGTCCGATGGATGGTGTATTGTTGGTCCAAGTGTAGGATGTACCTGTTCCAGAAAGTACCACTTGCGTTGAGGACGCGGTATTACAAATGACCTGATCCACAGGGTCAATGGCCGTTGGTGTTGGATTTACAGTGATGTCAAAAGTCTGCTGTTGACCTGCACACGTAACGTTTCCACCAGTGTATTGAGCCGTAACGTTGATTCCCGCTGTAACAGGAACTGTATTGGCATTAAGGGCGGTAAAGGCGATAATGTTTCCCGTTCCCGTAGCACCTAAACCAATGGATGTCGTGTTGTTGGTCCAGGTGTAGCTTGTCCCTGTTCCATTGAATACGACTTGTTGTGTAGACGTATTGTTACAAACGACCTGGTCAGTAGGGTCGGTTAAGGATGGCGTTGGGTTTACGGTAAGGACATAGTCACTCAATGGTCCTGAGCAGCTCACACCGCCATTCACATAAATCGGCGTAATGGTTATTGTTCCGCTCAGTGGTGAGGCCCCAGAATTTGAAGTGGTAAATGCCGGTACTGTATTTAATCCCGATGCGCTAAGTCCAATTGCTGCTGTGCTATTACTCCACGTATATTCTGTTCCAGTACCCGCAATGGTAACAGAGCTCGTTAATGTATTGTTGCAATAGGTAAGGTCTGATATTGGGGTAACAGTAGGCGTTGGGTTCACTGTAATTGTAAAATTCTGTGAAGGCCCAGGACAGGTTACAGCGTTGAATAGGTATTGCGGTGTCACAGAAATTGTTGATACAACGGGAGATGTACCCGTATTCACAACGGTAAATGGTGCTATTCCATTGGTGCCTGTTGCAGCCAAACCAATCCCGGGAATACTGTTAGTCCAAGTGTAACTTGTGCCTGTTCCTGTGAAGGCAACTGCATTGCTTGTGCCTGAATTACAAACGACTTGATCACTTGGAGCTGTGACATTTGGTGTAGGATTCACCGTGATGGTGTATGGCGCTCCACTCCCTGGGCAAGCCGCTTGTCCAGAAGTTACGGCCGATGCGTTAATTTGAATCACAGCAGGATTTGTTCCTGAATTGGTCAACGTAAAAAATGGAATATTGGCATCACCAGAGGTACTTGTTAGCCCATTGACTGTTGATGGAATAGTCGTCGCGGTCCACGTAATTATGGCACCAGGTGTTGCCGATGTGATGTTCACGGCATTGGTGTTGGATTGTGAACAGATCGTTTGATTAGCAAGACTGTATTGAACAGTAGGTGCAGGATTGACGGTTATGGTAAAAAGCTGTTGTGCCCCACTACAATTAAGTCCACCGTTTAGGTATTGCGGTGTAACTGTTACCGTTGCAACGACTGGATTGTTTGAATTGTTTGTTGCTGTAAAGGCATTGATGTTGCCCACTCCGTTGGCTGCAAGTCCAATACTCGGGGCACTATTTACCCAAGTGTAACTTGTTCCAGTTCCGCTAAACGCAAGCGCAGCGGTTGATGAATTGTTACAGACCGTTTGATCCGCAGGATCACCAACAGATGGGCTTGGGTTAATCGTAATGGTAAATGTTTGAGGCACTCCTGTGCAATTTAATCCACCCCCCGTAAAGTTAGGTGTAACGATTACGGTTGCCACAATCGGCGAAATCCCTGTGTTTATGGCGTTGAATGATGGAATGTTCCCAGTGCCATTAGCCGATAAGCCAATCAATGGATTGTCGTTTGTCCATGTGTAAGAGGTGCCTGTTCCAACAAAGTTGACAGCCGTTGTAGGCGCAGCGTTACATATAATGATATCCGTAGGGTCCGTAACACTCGGTGTTGGATTGACGGTTATGCTAACCGACTGAGTACTTCCTGTACATGCAAGACCAGCATTGACAAATTGAGGTGTCACGGTGATCGTTCCTGCAACCGCAGTAGAACCGGCATTTGTACCCGTAAATGCAGAAATATTTCCC
>JBILBT010000299.1:0-3725 GCA_044353545.1 Crocinitomicaceae bacterium
GCTTATCGCCACCGCGTGTTTCTACCATCCGGCTCAACTGACTTGACGCGATAATCAGCACATTAAATTCTCGAGCAATGGCTTTCAATTCTCTACTGACATAGCTCATTTCCATTTCACGGTTGTGGCGGTATCGGTCAGAGCTGATCAACTGAATGTAATCGATAAAAATTACTTGAACTCCATCCTCTTCAACATGTTTTTTGCAACGTTCACGTAAAATTTGCAAGGAGTTGGTGCGCTGGTCACTGATCCACAATTTTCGTTCTTGAAACTCTGCGTTGACGGATTCAATAAGTTTCAGCTCCAAGCGATTCAATGAACCCATCACCAATTGATTCAAAGAAATACCCGACAAGGCGGCGACCATTCGCTTCATCAGCAATCCCTCAGACAAATCAAAACTGCAATACAAGACCGGTACTTGCGTGGAAATATTTAATGCAAGGTTCATCAATAGGTGGGTTTTACCCATTGCTGGACGACCACCAATCACAATATATTCACCTCGAAACAAGGGAATGCGCTCATCAAAATCCTCAATTCCCGTTTTTATGGTTTCGCCCGCCACACCAAAGTCATTGACATGCGCAGAAAAAACATCAATGGCTTTTTTTGCCGGGAGGAAAGATCTCTCACGCAACTCAATTTCCCGAACAATGGCTGTTAAATCAGCCAATATGTGCTGATCATCTTTGTTTTGATCTTCAATAATCTTTCGCAATCGATGTTGAATAGATGTGTGCATGTCTCAAATTTAAATCAGTTTTAAGCAAGGAAAAATGACGTACATTCTCAATTTTGAGCATAATTTCTCGCGTTCATCACACAAACGGATAACTAAGGAAAATTTAACGTGAGAAAATTAATCCAGCCACGAAAACCATGTGCCTTGATCAATATGTTCGACAAACATTTGCTCACACACCTTGATCGTATGCCCCGTTCCGCCTGGTTTATCTGATGAAAAATCTTTATAAAATATCGCGAAATTGGCTGGTTTCAACTGTTGAGAACCCGTCACCATCAATGTGCTTCGAAGTATATATTTAGCAGATACAATTTTCCCACCACTTGTCTGACCACCTAAATATTGTTCAATTCCATAGTGAGCACCCGTATTTCTCTTGGCTTGTTCAATCAAGGTAGGCTCATTCAATAAATCAACTTGATCCAAGGAAAAACTAGCATAAGACACGCGATTTTTTGGTCGGTGTTTTGGATCTGGGATAATAATTTCAATGCGAGATGGATCAATTTCCCCAACTCCATGGATAAAAAAACTATCCGCTCCATCTGCATTCCCGCTGCGAAAAACAATCTGCGTGCTCCGTTTAGCCAACAATTTGCCTAAATCCTTCAATTTTTGCTGGTCCACAGGAGCAACATTCCTACTCCCTGCAAGTAAAACAATACTACCAGCAATGTCGTACGTTTCTAAAAAAGTATCTAAATCTAACATGCCACATTTACGAATTCACAAATCAAATGTATCCAAGATTAATTGTTATTTTTAATCAATTCATTCAATTGCTGTGCATTATGATCAAAAAACGGCTAAAAATATCTGCTCTCGCCCTATCCGTTGCTGCATTTCTAAGTTTTCTCTCATCCTGTGACTCCACTGCAGAAAACTCTCCTATCAGTGATGAAAAATCATTTGGAGATCAATTCGACCAAGCATTGGACGAAGGCAGTAAGCTCATCGATGGCTTTAAGAAAAACGTCGATGCATTCGAAATCAATGGTTTCTCGATTGATGATGATAAAAAAATGGGAAAGGAACTGTACGATGAAATTTTGTCAAGCGGTGAATACAAAGTGCTTGATCGGGCTTCCAATGCAAAGCTTTACGGATACGTTGAAGAAATCAAACAACGCATTCTCAACAGTGGCAAACTTAAACACAAGGATGATTTTGAATGGAAACTGACAATCATTGACGATGACGAGACCATTAATGCATTCTGCGCACCTGGCGGATACATTTTTGTGTATACCGGTATCATACATTTTTTAGACAATGAAGCAGAACTCGCTGGCGTTATGGCGCACGAAATTGGTCATGCCGATCGTCGTCACGGCACGCGGCAGCTCACAAAGAGTATTGGTATTGAAATTGTTTTGTCCTATTTATTTGGCAATGGAAACGGAGCAATAGCGCGACAAATAACATCGGGTCTACTGAATTTGCGCTATTCACGAAAATATGAGCGAGAAGCCGACAAATGTTCGGTGAAATACTTGTGTTCGACAGAGTACAACGCTGCAGGTGGCGCTGGCTTTTTTGAGAAAATACTCGAAACAAAAGGAGATCAATCTCTCGAATTATTAAGTACGCATCCAGATCCAAAGGAGCGAATTGAAAACTTTAAAGATGAGAAGGAATCGTGCAACTGTGGCGGTAATAATTCCTTTGAACAACGCTACCAAAAAATTAAAAAGTCACTTTAATTTGAGATGACGATTATTTTTTCCTTGCTCGTCCGTATATGCGGAGCACTTAAAAACGATTCATATGCCGGAAAATACATTCACGTATCCTTCGAAAGTACAAAAGTTTGGTATTCAACAAGTTCATTTGAAATTCATTGTCGCTAAATATGAAAATGAAATCCCTTGGCAATCGGTGGTCAAAAATGAAGAAACATTAATTGCATTTGTAAAATCCACGCTTTTACCCAACCTTATTAGAAAATCCAAATGGCCTTTGGCGAAGGGGCAAGAAAAACACTTTTTTATCACAGAAAAACATCTGAATTTAGAATATGCTCTTGGGAATGAACATGAGTTAAACTCGGATGAATACGAGATGTTAAAAACAATAAATTCGGAAAAAGGAGAACACGAGGCCAGGATATTTTTGTCCAATTTAATTAACAACAATAAGTCAAATTCATTTAAAAAATGGATTCAATTGTTCAAGACAGAATTTCCTGACAATGAGGCTTTTCAATTGTTGATTCTGCGTCCAATGTTTGAATCAACGGGCTATGGCAATCGCCGAAATTTAAGTGAGCCTTCGCTTGACATTATCGATTGGATTGATGGCCGTATGAAAAACGGCCGGGTTACACCTAAATCAAATTTAGCGCGAGAATACTTTATTAAGTCAACCTTTGGATCTGGTGATGTGATTTATAATGGATGGCAATTGATACGCTGTAAATCACCAGGCCCAAAATTGACTTCGGCTGCAAGAGGATCTGGGTGGTGTATTGCGGACAACTATTATGCAAAGTATTATATCAAATCCTTCGACTTTTACATACTAAGATCAGCGGGAAAACCTGTTGTTGCTCTTCGTGTCAATCCGATAAATAAGGCAATTGTAGAATGTCGCGGGACAAGTAACACATATCCAGAACACTGGATTTCGGACATTTACTTTTTTACCCAGTCATTAAATCTAGTGAACAACAAAGAAATTCAACTAGACATGAATAAAATTGACTTTGATAAATCAAATGAATGGTGGAGAAAACGCTTACAATTTTGGCCATTTATTCAACATCGTTTGCCTGAAAATTTCGCGATTGAAAAACCGTCTTTTGAATTGAAAAACATTTCTAATTATTTGGAATTCTTTTCAATGAATGAAATAAAAGATAAACTCGATTTAAACATCACCTACGAAGATGTATGCAACATTCTCTCATTACGTCCCGACTTATACGACGCGTTATCCAAAAATTTTGCTGCTAAGGAAGCCCATGAATTCCAAA
>JBILBT010000300.1:0-3708 GCA_044353545.1 Crocinitomicaceae bacterium
CAGGAGGTTAAAGCCGCAACCGTTCGCTACAACTTTGACTCGAAAAAAGGATACATCCAAGAGTTGGCCATCAAACAAGACGAATTGTTTTTGTACATGGGAGTAGCCAAGCGTCAGCCAAACGAAGAAATCCACTTCAAAGAAGGACGCTTCACCACCTGTGACCTCGAAGAGCCACATTACCATTTTCAGTTGTCGCGTGCCATCATGATTCCCGAAGAACGCATTGTGACAGGACCGATGAACCTGTGGATTGCTGGTGTTCCAACTCCTTTAGGACTTCCATTCAGCGTGATTCCACAGCAGAAAGAACGCACGCACGGGATTTTGTTCCCTGAAATCATTCCGCAGTCGATTTATGGCTTTGGGGTGCAGAATTTAGGGTATTACTTGCCAATCAATCAAAACCTGCAAACATCGGCCTATGTCAACCTCTACTCGCGCGGTAGCTGGGGTGTCCGTGATGTCTTGGACTATTCCAAACGCTATGGGTTTTCGGGTTCACTCGATGTGGGCTTTCAGCAATTCCGAACAGGATTTCCCTCGTACGACGCCAAGAACAAGTTGAGCATTGCCTGGAACCACCGGAAATTGGCCAAATCAAATCCCTACTGGGACTTCAACTCCAACGTGAATTTCATTTCCGACAACAAGTCCAAGAACAACCTCGATCCACTCAACGAGCAATACTTCAACAACAGCTTTAATTCCGACGTCAACATCAACCGAAATTTCCCAGGAAAACCCATTACGACCGGGCTAAAACTATCTGTTCGCCAAAATTCCTTGACGAAAAATGTAGCCCTCACCTCCCCACAATTCAACTTAAATGTAAGCCGTGTTTTTCCATTCAAAAAAGTGGTTCGTGGGACAAAAGGTTGGCAGCAAGCCATTTCACGGATCGGTGTGACTTATGCCTTTGAAGGTGTGAACAGAGCCACATTCCGCGACAGTTTGTTGGAAAACTTCAACGCGCCAGCCATCTCCAACAATTTCATGAATGGATTTCAGCAAGCCATGACCATTCAAACCAGTGCGGCGATTTTCAAGAATACGGTAAAAATCAACCCATCGATCAACTATTCTACGAAGCTTAATTTTCAGCAAATTCAAAAGTCTTACGACGCGTTGAACAACAAAACACTGACAGACACGATCAGCAAGACGGGCTTCGCTCACGAACTGTCCATCAATGTTCAAGCGACAACCATGCTCTATTCCTACTACAAATTTGTTGGGAAGAAAAAGCCCTTGCTGCGCCACATTGCCACACCATCCCTTGGGTTTCGTTACGTGCCACAATTGAATACCTTGATGACCGATTCCGTAGGCGTGAACCAGCAGCCCGTGACCTACTCCCCTTTTGAACGAAGCATTTATCAGAGTGGTGCCTCCAAGGCCGCTGGACTCATCACCTTTGGGGTCAACAACACTTTCGAGTTGAAGCGCATGTCGGCCAAGGATACCGTTACAGGTTTCAGTAAAACGCGCATCATCGACATGTTGTCCATCAACGGCTCCTACGACTTGATGAAAGACTCCATGAACCTCTCCGACATCGACATGAACTTGCGCATCAGCCCTTTTGAGTGGATCAACTTTGTCGCCAACACCTCCTTTTCGCCGTATGCCTATGATTCAACGGGGAAAACGCTCGGAATCTATGCCCTTTCCAACGGGCAGTCCTTGGGACGTATGCTGCGCACAGGTCTCACTACCACCTTGACCATCACCTCCAAAGAGTCCAGAAAGAAAATCGAAGACAACAAGCAGAATGTGCTAGAGAACTGGAACAGCGATTTGAACTATTACGCCTTGCATCCCGAGTGGATTATGGATTTTACCATTCCTTGGAAACTTTCCCTCTCCCACGTGTACGGCATCAACGCCAACACGGCCATCAGTGCGTTGTCTCCCGACAAATACACACAAGTTCAGACCTTGGTGGTGAATGGTGACGTCAGCTTCACCAAGCGATGGAAAATTGGAGGAAACATCAATTTCGATGTACAGAATCCACGCATCACTAATGCCAGAATCACCTTGTCACGAAGTTTGCACTGCTGGGCGATGTCCTTCTTTTGGACGCCGATTGGAGGAAATAAAAGCTTTTTGTTCAGCATCCGCAACACTTCTTCCTTGTTGAATGCCGCGAAGATTGAGATTAGACGACCACCGGTGTTTTTGTAGGGATATTAAAGTGTTGCTGTCCTCTGAAAATCAACTTCCTTATTATACTATTCTATTCTATCACAATTTTCTCAACCTCGAGCGTTAATTCACCATCCTTTAGGCAAATGAAATACTGACCTCGTTCTAAATTCAGTTCCAATTCAGAAGTGCAAGCCATTGAACTCAATAGTTTACCAGACAAATCAGTTATTTCAATGGTCGAAACTGTTGTGTTCGGATTGATCGTTAGATGCATCGTTCCATGCGACGGATTGGGATAAACGGAGAAAATCGACGAGGGTTTTTCCAGTTCATAGGTCGTTAACCAACTAGGACTATTCGGCGTGAGTAATGTATGCAGCTGAACGTTGTCCACAACCCATACATTACCCAAGGTATCAATTTCTAATCCAAGGAAATTGGTAAAATCAATTGGAGAATTGGATCCATCGAACACATTGGTCCACGCATTTCCCTCTAGTTTGGCCAAGGCAAATGGTACATCGTTTCCATCACCAAATACCGCCCATAAACCATCCAAATGATCAAATTCTATTTCCAAGACATTGGATGATGGCATGTTCAAGGTGTTGTTTGGGGTAATGGTATCAAGGAAATCATAGTTGTATGCATAACTGATTCCTTTCGTTCCAGCCACATAAAGCGTATCGGTTTTTCTTGTAAACTTGAAATCGTTTATTGGAGCAATAAGGTATTGTGGATCCATGTGAAGATACACAGAACCCAATCCAACCTTTCTGCCTATCACACCAGAGTTAAAGTACAAAAATTGATTTTTTGCTATTACATTACTTAAGCCATACATCGCGTCAATAGTTGAAACAGGAGTGTATTTGTACATGTTTTGTGTTCCACTCATCGTATATACTGTATCGCTATTGGTTGTGATACAATCTATTTTGGTTGAACTAAACTTCAAGGAACGGTTGTAACTGTCAAAAGAATACAACCCTTCAAGTAATTTACTGAAATAGATATGGCCTTGTGAAAAGCCAAAACAAAGATTATCACCTGCCCATAATGCTCCCAATTCATTTGTCCCAAATTCAAAAACTTGGCCATTTGTATGGACGGTTGATGCTTTGGAATCGCTCACAAACCAAATGTCATTTGTAAAAGGATCAATGATGAATTGATTTGTAGGAGTAACCTTAAAAAAATCGGTTTTTGAAAATGAAATCCAATTTTGACCAAAGCAAGACAAGCAGATTACTGATGAGAAAAATAATAAAATCAGCTTCATAGTTGATCAATTCGTATGGTTCAGAATTGGAATTTAAATTCTTGACGGTGTAAATCGTCATCATAAAGTGCATCTAACAAAAGATTAAACTTACTTCGTTTTCCATTTATTAAGTGTAAATCTAAACCTAATTAAATACATAATCAATCACTAGTGTCCGATAAAACTTTTTAAAAAAAAGCGGGATTTCCCGCAAAGGATTTCCCGCTTTCATGTAATTTGGTTTTGCACAACTAAATCACATGAATAAAAGTAGCTACTTTTTTGGACAG
>JBILBT010000301.1:0-3695 GCA_044353545.1 Crocinitomicaceae bacterium
TATCTCGGTGTACCACATGGGGATTTATGTCAATCCTGAACTTATGCAATGGTTTACGGATGAATTCGGAAAGGTTGCGAAATTGAAGCTCGACATGGGCAAGAGCTGTATTCGGTTCAAGAAAACAGAATTGATTCCCCTTGAATTGATGGGAGAACTTGCCAAGAAAATGACACCTCAAAATTGGATTACGCGTTACGAGAGTTTGTTGAAGAGGTAATGGAGCATGGACCGTCCGCCGAAGCGGACTGAAGGAACTATAGACCGCTGCGCTGATAGACAAAGGACTCTACTAAGATTTTAAGACACTAAGATTTCAAGAGATTAAGACTTGATTGTTCTTCGAAATCCGCAACTTGTAACTCGTAATTCGTAATTCGAGAACCTCACGTGTCCGCAGCGGCATAGCCACCAAAACGCGTAACTCGTAACTGGTAATTCGTAATTAGTAATTAGTAATTAGTAACTACACAACGGCTGGTTTTTTCAATCCGCGATACAGTAAAATCACACCCGCTATAACAAGTGGGATACTCAGTATTTGACCAGTATTCAAGAACAATTGCTCATCACGCGCTGTTTGACCTAGTTTTACAAATTCGACCATGAATCGCGCCCCCCAAATGAGGATTAAGAAGCTGCCAAATATGACACCTGGGCGCTTCCAAAGGTCTTTTTTCCAATACAAGAATAGCAAAATGAGGAAGGCAATGAAATAACAAATGGCTTCATACAACTGTGCAGGATGACGAATTGGAATAGCATTCCATGAGCATTCGAAGGGAGGAATACAGTCGTGGTGAAGGAAGCGAAAACCCCAAGGCATCGTCGTTTCATCGCCCACCATTTCGTGATTTACTAAGTTTCCAAGTCGGATAAACGTACCTCCAATGGCTACAGGTGCCGAAATGCGATCGAGCATCCACAAATACGGTTTGTGAATCATTCGACGAGAATAGATGTACAAGGAGATGAGAATAACAATGGCTGCACCATGACTGGCAAGGCCGCCCTCCCACACTTTTAGAATATCGCCTGGATGAGAGAAATACCCACGTTCAAGTACAACGCCATCTGCACTTACTTCATCCCAGTAGGGCCCGTAGAAAAAGACGTGTCCAAGGCGTGCTCCAACGATGGTTGCTACCACCATAAACAGCACCAACTTGTCAAGCATTTCGTCTGAAATACCATCCTTTCGAAACATCTTCCGCACCACGAAATATCCGATAATCAAGCCTGTAACGAAGAGCAAGCCATACAAGTTTGGCGTATTATATCCATCGATCAGTTGGGAGTCAACGTCCCAGTTAATTGCTGCTATCATTTTACTTCTCCAGTTTGATTTGACTGGATTAAAGGTAATGGTTTTTCTTTGTGTACTAGAAATGGAAGTTTTTCAGATCGTCCTTTTTTGAAAATTTTATTGCTCGCCAACTTTCCCTTGCGCAATTCCTTTTGTTCTTCTTCCGGCAAATGGATGGTTTGTTGGCAGTCATGAGAACAGCAATTTTCCATTTTGTTGCGGCAGCCCTCACACTGGATGAAAAGCAAGTGACAGGCATCGTTCACGCAATTTGTATGCGTATCTGCTGGTTCACCACATTGATGACAAACGGAAATCACATCGTCGGAGACACGTTCGCCGCGTCGCTCGTCGAACACGAAATTTTTTCCAATAAATTTATTGTCAAGACCTTTATTACGGCAGTCATTCGCATATTTAATGATTCCGCCCTCAAGTTGATGTACATTTTTGAATCCACGGTGTTTGAACCAAGCCGAAGCCTTTTCACAACGAATGCCTCCTGTGCAGTACATGACCACATTTTTATCTTCGTTTCCTTTCAGATAAGCCTCCTCAATGAAGGGCAAAGAATCCCGAAATGTATCCACATCAGGAAGGATTGCGCCTTTAAAGTACCCCACTTCCGATTCGTAGTGATTCCGAAAATCAATAAGTATAGTGTTTGGATCGTCAGTCAATTGATTGAACTCTTCGGCATTGAGGTGCTTCCCTATGTTGGTGACATCGAAAGTTTGATCCTCAAGTCCATCCGCCAAAATTTTATCCCGAACCTTAATTTTCAACTTCAAGAAAGAAAATTCCGCTTCTGAATCATCAACAGCGATGTTGAGACGCACTCCATTTAAGAAATCAATTTGGTACAAATCCTCTCTGAAACGATCGAGGTGTTGAATTGGAACTGCAATTTGAGCGTTTATGCCTTCAGGTGCGACATAGGTTCGACCTACGACATCAATGGTTGACCACAGTTGAAATAAATGGTCTCTGAACAATCGAGGATTCTCGAGCTTGGCATATTGATAGAAAGAAATCGTTACGAATTTGTAACCGCTCTCACGCCATTTCACCTCAAGTTCCTCCTTACTTAGTGTATTCCACAGTTGCATGCTATGTATTTTTAGTAAAAAGTGAATCAAAGGTAGAAATATCGGTCGATACACGCAATTAAAAAAGACCAATTGTCCACCACCAATACCCGTAACCAAGTTCATCGCTTATAGCGAAATGCACTCAAAAACTAATTTTTTGTTTCATCAGCAAGGCATGAAGATTCAGCATATCTTTGAAAAGTCATTCAAGACAAGTTCAAGCATGAATAACCGCACCTTCCGAGAACGCATCCGACTACAACTTTTAGAGGCACTGCCTGGAGAAGTGTCGCATCAAAAAATGTCTCCGTTGAATCGTCCGATAACTAGTGAGGCATTGAAATCAATCACCGATTATCGTGAATCTGCTGTGGCCATTGTTTTGTTTGAAGTCAATGATTGCATTGAGTGCGTCTTAACTCAGCGACCAGAATATGACGGGACCCATAGCGGTCAGGTTAGCTTCCCAGGTGGAAAAAAAGAAGACACTGACGAGCATTTAGAGGCAACAGCGCGACGCGAATGTGAGGAAGAAATTGGCGTGCAGCTGACCATAGAAAATTTGATCGGCGCTTTAAGTCCAATTTACATTCCAGTAAGCCGATTTTTGGTGTTGCCTTATGTCTATTTCCTAACGCAAGAACCAATTTATATCCCAGATACACATGAGGTCGCTGAGATTTTCACTTTTCCCTTGTTTGATCTAAAAAAGGAAGAATTGATTGCCACAATGGAATTAAAACAGCCGGATGGAACAGTCTACCGAAATGTACCCTACTTCAATTTAAACAATAAAAAAGTTTGGGGGGCAACAGCATTGATGCTCAGCGAGATGAAAGATGTTTTGGTTCTTTTGGATTAAAAACGGAAACGCGCAACACCCATGGCAGCAGAAAAACTGTTTGAATTACTCGTAAAGAAACTCAGTGCATCATATGACGAAATGCCAAATTCATAGGCGCCATCCTTCAACACAAACTTAATCCCAACTGGAATATTGTTTTTGTAGATTCCTCCACCAAAGTACCCTGCGCTTAAGCAAAGCCATTTTACAGGACGCAATTCACCACCAACACTAACGACTGGGTTCGTGATGCTTCCGGGACGAGTTCGGTCGAATGGCGCAACAACATCTACACCAAGCGTAAATATTTTTCCAAAGTCCATACTGGCGCCTATTCTAAAATCGGCGGCATTTTTCAAGATATATTTTTCTTGGCCTTGTAGTGAAAGCATCCCACCATCACGCAACAATTGATTGATCGACTGAGTGACGTTGTAATCCGATAATCCATTCA
>JBILBT010000302.1:0-3693 GCA_044353545.1 Crocinitomicaceae bacterium
CAGACGGTGGATATATCGTGGCGGGTTACACCGATGGTTCAGGCACCTCTTTTTATGATGTGTATTTGATTAAGCTGAATTCAGCCGGAACGGTGCAATGGAAAAAAACCTACGGAGGAAGTTCGTATGACTTCGCCTATACCGTGCAACAAACGACAGATGGCGGATTTGTGCTCGGTGCGACCACCAATAGTTTTGGTGCCGGAAACTGGGATGCCTACCTCATAAAAACAGATGCCAGTGGGACACTACAATGGAGTAAGACCTATGGCATGTCGGGTGAAGATCGCGTGCAATGTGCACGACAAACAATTGATGGGGGGTACATCCTTTGTGGACGTTCATCCAGTTTTGGTGCGGGGAATTTTGATGCCACCTTGCACAAGACAGATGCCAGTGGAAACCTGCAATGGACCAAAGGATTTGGTGGAGGTGGCGACGACCAAGGTTGGTATGTGCGTCAGTTGAGCAACAATGCCTATGCCTTGTGTGGATATACCGTGAGCTTCGGAGCTGGTACAAAAGATGCCTTAATGATCCGAACAGATTTGACCGGCTTTGCAGGTTGTGTTCAAACAAACGGAACAAACTTCACGACAACAACACCAGCGACAATCACGTCAACCATTGGCAACACGACAACTGGAGGAGGAGCAATCACTGCTATAACTGCCGTTCGTCGCCCATCGCTTGCTTTCAACGTGCAATGCGTATCTACGGGATGTACACCGACAAGCTCTAGTTCAACCATAAGCGCTTGCGCAACTTACAATTGGACAGCAAATAATCAAACATACACAAGTAGCGGGACATATAGCGCCATAATTCCCAATGCAGCGGGTTGCGATTCGACCCTAACACTCAACCTTACCATCAATCCAAATCCTACGGTCAATGCAGGAGTCGATCAATCCGTTTGTGTGGGGACCAGCGTTACATTAAGCGCTACGGGTGCAACGACCTACAGTTGGAACAATGGTGTTACCAACGGAGTCGCCTTTTCTCCTGCTGCAACAACAACGTATACGGTTACAGGTACAAGCAACGGGTGCACAGGAACAGACCAAGTCACAGTGACTCTGAACAATCTGCCAATTGTCAATGCAGGTGTAGATCAGTCCGTTTGTTCTGGGACAAGCGTTGTCTTAACAGCTACTGGCGCAACCACCTACAGTTGGAATAATGGCATTACCAACGGAGTTGTCTTTACCCCTACCTCAACAACAACTTATACAGTTACGGGAACAAGCAACGGGTGCACTGGAACAGACCAAGTCACCGTTTCCGTGAATAATGCACCAATCGTCAATGCAGGTGTAGATCAGTCCATTTGTCTTGGACAAAATGTGACGCTTACAGCCTCAGGTGCTTCGACCTATGCCTGGGATCAAAATGTAGTCAATGGGATAGCATTTGCACCAACGAGTACATCCACGTACACCGTTGTTGGAACGAACAATCAGGGATGTACCGATACAGACCAAGTAACTGTTACCGTGAACAACAGCTCTACCTCAACGGTTACACAAACGTCATCGGATTCATATACAATGAATGGCCAGACCTACACACAAAGTGGCACATACACGCAGGTTATAGGCAATGTATTCGGATGTGACAGCACCATCACCTTGATTTTAACCATCAATACTTCAGGCATAGAAGAACTTCATCAAAACATCCAGGTTTACCCAATTCCAACCAGAGACCTGCTGACCATTGAACGATTGGAAAGCTCGATACAAACTTATATGATTTCAGATGCAACAGGCCGAATTATTACAGAAGGAAAATTGACTGAGAAAGTCTCTATCATTCAACTAGGAGCGTTTGCACCAGGATTTTATTCTATAAAAATCGGAGAACTTACTCATCCTGTTAGAGTTATGAAAGAATGATATCCGTAACTTTCCGCTTTCATTCAAAATAAACATGCCATGAAACGTGTAGTTCTCTTTGTTGTCATTACTTCTGTGCTCTTGATCGCCTATGTCAGTTATTGCGGGAGTGCAGCAAAAACCGACATTGATCAAGCGAAACAAAAATCTGAAACCCGAAAGAAACTTCAGGATAATGCTTCTCTAGAATTCAGTGGCGACACCTCTAAATTTATTGGCAAAGACTTAGAACTCCCTTCAATTAAAAAAGGTGAGCAAGTCATTCGTCATGCTGGGTATTCCTTTGTATACAATGAAACCTATGAACAAGCGGCATGGGTAGCGTATGTATTGACCGAAAAAGAAACAGAAAAGCTTTACGACCGAACTGACAAATTTATTCAAGACCCTTCAGTGGGCACAGGTTCTGCCACAGATGCGGATTATATCGGTTCGGGCTATGACCGTGGTCACTTGGCTCCAGCCGCCGACATGGGGTGGTCTTCAACCACGATGGCAGAGTCGTTTTATTTCTCCAATATGAGTCCGCAAGTCCCTGGATTCAATCGCGGGATTTGGAAACGATTGGAAGAACAAGTGCGCAGCTGGGCCATAGAATACGACACTGTCTATGTGGTGACTGGTCCGGTTTTGAAAGGAAGCATGGGAAGTATTGGCGCCAACAAAGTGGCCATACCCAATTACTACTATAAAGTTATTCTCGACATGCATTCAAAACCTCATCAGGCCATTGGTTTTGTCATGGAGAACGCTTCAGCCAGCGGCGATCTGAGCAAGTTTGCTGTTTCTATTGACAGTGTTGAACGATTTACAGGGATTGACTTTTTTCCTTCTTTAGATGATGAAGCTGAAACCACCCTTGAAAAAACAGTCTGTACCTCGTGTTGGATATGGGAGATTAGTCGTCCTGAAAACTCTGGTGAAACAAAACCCGCAGGAGGGGAATCGGTTCAATGCAGCGGATCTACCCAAGCAGGAGCGCGTTGCAAGAGAATGACCAGTGACCCAAGCGGACGCTGCTACCAGCACCAATAAAAAAGGCGTCACATGGACGCCTTCAAAATGTATGGTGAAAGAAAGGTAAATTAATGCTCTTCCTTATCTTCTAAAATTCTCTTCGGGCGCATTTTTTCGAAAATACCCAATGTAATCCAAAACGGAACGATAAATCCGAGAAGGAACAACAACATCCAAAATGCCATTCCGGCAATAACAAGGAAAAGTACGATACCAAATACGCTCATGATTGTAATATTTAGGGTCAAAAGTAAGAAAAAAAAGAGACTCGCAAACTATTTCCAATTATAAATTTGATGCACTGCAATTTGATTCCTTTTAGGAAATTCGTGCTTGGATATCATTCTAAAACCAGTTTCAATCTTCCGAATTTGCTTAGAAACATGATGTTATTGTCAACCACAGAGATACAGAGAGCATAGAGAATTTGTATTTCATTTCATGTGAAGTTGATCACATCAAAAATTTTATTCTCTGCGACTCTGTGGTAGAAAAATAAAGTATAGTTAGTGGATATTAAGAACAGTAAATTATTGTCAACCACAGAGACACAGAGAGCGCAGAGAATTTGTATTTCGTTTCATGTGAAGTTGATCACATCAAAAATTCTATTCTCTGCGACTCTGTGGCAGAAAAATAAAGTCTAGTTATTGGGTTTCAAAGCAACCAAATTCCAAATTCCCATGTTTACTTTTCGAATATCACACCCATCTCCGCATAGGCCTTTTCACGGTCCACACTAAGGCAGATGACGAGCAAGTACTTGCCGCCCAATTCA
>JBILBT010000068.1:0-11664 GCA_044353545.1 Crocinitomicaceae bacterium
GGCGATTTCTGCAAGACATAATCACTCTCTTCGTCCATTTTTAGATAGGCAGAAACAAAGTGACTTTCTTTCATTTTCAGATGCTTAGACAAACGCTTGATGTCAATATCTCGAAAGATCGGACTGGTCGTAGAGCAGCAATTGGCACAATCCAAGCAATCAATTTTCTTAAACGCCTTTTGATGTAGATCATGAATCTTGGCGTCAAGGTCACGCGGCTTCCTCTTTTTTAAACGCTCAAAAAACAAATGTGTTTCAGGCTGTTCTACTTGCGCTTTATCAAGTAGAACTTTAAATTGTGCATTGATTTTTCCCATTCTATAACTCTCTTCCTTCGAACATTTCTATCTTCGGTACGAAATTACGATAAAGATGGAGAAATTTGATCTAGTGGTCATTGGAGGAGGTCCCGCAGGATATGCAGCGGCAATGCGCGCTATTGATTTTGGGAAGCGTGTTTGTTTGATTGAAAAAGACAAGGTTGGTGGCGCAGGTGTTTACAATGGGGCTCTTTCATCCAAAACACTTTGGGAACTATCGAATAGGGTTTCTGGCATCAACGATACCATTGTTTCTGAAGGACGCAAACCCTATGAAATATCTTGGAGTGAAGTGAAACGCACCTTGGCTGAAGCCATTTTTGAACGCAAGTTTCAGTATTCTTGCCACATCAAATTGTTGCAAACGGAATCGATGCATAATCTCCTTCATTATGTGCGTGGAGAAGGTTCCTTTCTTTCTAAAAATGAAATACTCGTATCACACGAAGGCGAAACAAAAACGGTCTGGGGAGAAAATATCTTGCTCGCCACCGGAAGTCGACCGCGTTATGTTCCGAATATCAAAGTGGACGAAAAAAGTATCCTCACGAGCGATGGAATTGATCAGATCGATGATTACCCAAAAAGTCTTGTGATTGTTGGGGCTGGGGTTATTGGATGTGAATATGCAACCATTTTCTCCAATTTCGGAAAAACCAAAGTGTACATCATTGATCGTCAAGATCAAATCTTGCCCTTTGAAGATGGCGATATTGCTAAACTCGTTGCTGGGAATTTTCAAGAGAAAGGCATTACCATTCACCACAATGCGCAACTTGAGCGTATGGAAACCATCAATGGAGAAGTTGAATATGAACTATCCTATCCCGATGGTTCACGAGAAATTATTCGAGTCGAGAAAGCGCTTTTATCCATTGGACGAATTCCAAACATTGAAAAACTCAACATCGAAAACGCAGGGGTGCTTATGTCCAAGCGTGGCATCCACATCGGCGACGAGGATACCCGCACCAACATCCCAAATATTTATGCCGCGGGAGATGTGTCAGGACGTATTGCCTTGGTAAATATGGGGGAACTTGAAGGACGTCATGCCGTAGAAAAAATGTTCGGCAACAAAGCAAAACCTTTGAGCTACGACACCATTTGCACCATCATGTTTTTAAATCCTGAAGTTGCTGCCGTTGGCATGAATGAATCGCAGTGCATCGAAAAAAATATTCCTGTCAAAGTGGTGAAACTGGATTATTCCCTCATTACCCGTGCGATTGCCATGCGCAAGACCCAAGGATTCTTTAAAATTATTGTGACCAACGATGACGAGATGAGGATTTTGGGAATGCGTGCTGTGGGTGAACATGCCTCGACAGCCATCCAAGCAGTGGGATTATTGATTAAACTTCAAATGCCGATTGAGGTACTTTCCGAGTTGATTCACCCTCATCCATCCATCGTCGAAGGCATTCAGGATTGCGTGCGCATGTTGCTCAACACATCCGTGTTTAAATCATCCGTTTTCAAGGATAAATTGGCTTGCTATTCCTTGGTTGATGGGGTAAAGACTCCTCTCGACAGGTTGTGATTTGAATTAAAAATAAAGGATTAAGAATTAAAAATTTGATGCTGCGCAATTTGATGCCTTCGGCAATTTTTTAATCGTGATTAGACCAAAGACCCTTCTTCGCGCTTCGAGCTTCGAAGGATTGACCCGCTGCGCTATAAGACAAAAGACACAAAGACTTGATCTTTTTTCACTGTCCCGTTTGACTGGTTTCTAACGACTAAAAGTAATTCGTAACTCGTAATTAGTCATTCGAAATCACTGTTGTCCGATAAAAATTTACTGCACTAATTGAAATCATTGATTTTAAGAAGTGGTTTTAAAGTAAGGGGGTGGTTTTTATTTTACTGGATTTAGTCATTTAGTATTTTAACTGTTTGACCCCGATGGGGTCATTGGCTTTTCGGGAGGGCTTATGGTTACAAACATTCGACCCCGATGGGGTCAGTTAATCTAAGTTAACCCGATTGTATATTACATGAAGGTGGATTTAGTAAAACAACAATGATTACGAATTATGAATATTTAGTGAGTTGACACTCAGTAAGAAAAAAATAAAAATCCCCTCGTGGAGGGGCAAGGGGTGGTTTATACATGCTTCCTAAGCTATAACGCAGGTGTCAATACCAGACCAGTTCACTAAAATTTGCTTTTGATATTCCGCCCCAGCGGACTTAAGAGTAAATCCTAAATACACCGACAGACCCCAGTGTCTTTTCCGCAGCGGAGGTGAGCGAACAAAACCTGAACATAATTCAAAATGACCAAAAGTATACTGTGCTGTTTAGATAAACCATAAAGTGTGTTTTAGTCGGACAACAATGATTCGTAATTAAAAAATCCATCGCCTACTTCCCCTTTAGCTCCATCGCTTTCAAGGTATTGATCATCAAAGAAGCAATGGTCATAGGACCGACACCGCCAGGCACTGGGGTAATCCAAGCACATTTGGGAGCGACATTCGTATAATCGACATCACCGGTTAATCGCCAACCGCGAGCACGAGAGGTATCTGCAATGCGCGTGGTTCCTACGTCGATGACAACAGCGCCCTCTTTCACCATATCGGCAGTGATGAAATTTGGCTGTCCGATGGCAGCGATAAGAATGTCTGCTGTCAAACACAGCTCTTTTAAGTTGCTGGTTCGACTGTGCGCTAGGGTCACCGTGCAATTGCCTGTCGACGTATTTCTTCCAAGCATGATACTTAGCGGTGTTCCAACAATGTTTGAACGGCCGATGATGACACAATTTTTTCCTTCAGTTTTGATTTGGTTTCGTTTGAGAAGCTCCACAATTCCTGCTGGTGTTGCAGGCAAGAAACCGGGAACATTCAAAATCATTTTCCCTAAGTTTTCAGGATGAAAGCCATCCACATCCTTTTTCGGGTCAATCGCGAGGGTTATTTTCATTTCATCGATGTGTGCAGGAAGAGGCAACTGAACGATGAATCCGTCGATGCTTTTGTCCTCATTGAGTGAATGTACCTTTGCTAAGAGGATGTCTTCAGGTACCGATTCATCATACCGAATCAGTGTACTTTCAAAACCAATTTGATCACAGGCCTTGACTTTCGCACCAACATAGGTTAGGGAACCGCCGTCATTACCTACCAGGATAGCCGCCAAGTGTGGAATTTTCTTTCCATTTCTTTTACGCTCCTGCACTGCTTCCGACAATTCTTTCCGAATACTCTCTGCTGTTGCTCTACCGTCAAGGATCTGCATGGTGACAATTTTTCGGCAAAGATACATGGGTTGGCATGGAAACGAAAACAGAACTTTCATTACTTATGCACAAAATTCGTATACATTTGTCCAAAAATTACACGATGAAACGCTGGACACTTACACTTTTTGGAGCGCTAACTTTTTCAAGTTTTAGTCAGGTAGAGGCCATAGAATTGGGAATGGATGGATATTTTGGGGCATCCACTCTCGGCGGCGCTTTCGGTTTTGGGCCAAAAGTAGGATTTCGGATGAATGAAAATTTTATTCTTGGACCAACATTCCGCTACCAGCGCACATGGTCTAAACCTGTGCAAGGAACAGACTTCAGTTTCAATAATTTTGGTGGTGGTTTCTTTTTGCATGGACGCTATAAAAACACGATTTTCGGGGGACTAGAAGCCGAGATGGTCAAGACCAATTATGTTTGGGATCAAACCGCTGTGTTCAAAAGATTTATCCCGACTATTTTTCTATGTGCAGGTTTTTCGCGAGAATTCAAAAGCACTATTCGCCTGAACATTGGACTTTACTACGATGTAATCAACGGTAAAAACAGCCCCTATCGAGACTCGTACTTAATTACAATCAAGGATCCAACAACTGGAATGGTCGTAAACCGACTTCCATTGATTTATCGCCTTTCGTTTTACTTCACACTGTGGAACAAGCCTGAGCGGGGTCAAAAGGAAGAGGTTGAGGAGACGTGGTAGAAACAAATCAGATACCTATTTATATGTTGGTTCATTATAAATTATTTCCAAGCAAGAAAGATCTTTTTCCTTTTGAAATTCAAACAGATCGTTGACATATTTCCGAAGAATTAGCTCAATATTTTTAGTCGTCTGATTGAAGGTTCTAATCCAAATAATTTTTGGTGGATTTCCCCAGACCAAGGATAAATCATAGAAATCCATATCGAAAGTAACGATGACGAATTCATTCTTTTTGGCATAATCCCATATTTCTTTATCCGTAAGGTTCTCCAACCCCAACTCTCGCACTTGCTTGGCATTCGGAAAAATGTCTTGGATGTTTGGTATGATGCGGTGAGAAATATTCTGATCAAACAACAATTTCATGATGCCTTTCCCAAATGCCCCTCTCGAGACGCGGCAAAAAACAAACACGCATTGATGTGCTCATTGCTTATTTCAGGATAATCATGTATGATTCCCTCTCGAGTCATCCCATTGGCTAACCAATTTAAGACGTCAACAACAGAAATGCGCATTCCTTTAAGAACTGGCTTTCCAAAGCGTTTGTCTGGCTTGATTTCTATGTAATCGTTGATATTCATTTCTGCAAATGTATTACTTCTACTGAAGTTATGAAAAAAGATTGAATCATTAACTTGAAATCCTTAATTGGATCGCATATTCCTATTCGAAAGACCAACTGACCAATCCATATGTATAGAAAACACTCCCACAAAAAAAGGCCTGATTTACAGACCTTCATTTTTCACTCTTAATTCTTCATTTTTAATTCCCCGGAATAGCTGTATTCGGTTGGGGTTTCACAAATGTTCCTTGTTTGGCGTAATCCAACAATTCGATCACGAAACACAAAGACTCACGTCCTGCTTCTTCCCCATAGGCCAAATCCCAAGGTAAATACAAACGATACGTTCCACCTTTTTTCATCTTGGGTATGGCAAAAGACCATCCTGGTATTACACCTCCATTGAGTTGAAGGGCAACAGCATCCGTCGTTCCGCGCTCTTTCTTCATTTTGTATGAATCTTGAACGGTATCGCCAACGGCTGAGATAAGGATGTATTCCACTTTCACATCGTCGGTTGCCGATGGATATCCACCCGTTCCTTCTTTGATGACTTGAATCACGACACCGTTATCGAAAACTTTCGCACCTGGAATCTTTCGTGCCTTCTCCATCATTTTCTTGCCATTGGCTTCATTCACCTCAGCAATAAAACTTCCAATAATGGCTTGTTTTTGAGGTTCGGTCAACAAGGTATCGATCTTTAAAATTCCGTGTTTAAATCCAATGCGCACCATCTTCAAATCCACTTCCGACATGGCGTTCAAACGTTTCATGTCTTGGTAGAAACTGTAGCCAGTGATTCTACCCAAGCATAAAGCGCCTTCTTTGGCGTACTTCTCATTGAAATCTTGCTTATTTGGTCCAAACAATTGCTTCAAGGTATTTTGACAATCTTGAGGAAAAGCACCATCTAAATTTTCATTGAATCCTTTAGACACAAGTTGCATGTCCAACTTCGCAATGTTTGGATCTTGACCGCCAACAACGGAGTTTTTGTACATTCCACCCAAGACATACGAAATCGTGTCTTTGTGAGTTTTAAGTACCACAGCAGCTTCTTCACCTGCCGGTGTTTCCTCAGCACCGCAAGAGGCCAAAAATAAGGCCGGTGCGAGAAGAATTAATCCAAATCTTTTCATGAAGCAATTTCTATAAGTTCAACATCAAAAATCAATGCACTGTAAGGTTTTATTGGTCCGCCTGGGTGTGGATGTGCCCCATAAGCCAATTCTTGAGGAATGTACAAACGGTATTTCGATCCAACACTCATCAATTGCAGCGCCTCTGTCCATCCTGGAATCACTTGAGAAACTCCAAACGTAGCTGGCTGACCGCGGTGCACAGAACTATCGAACACTGTTCCATCCGTCAAGGTTCCATGGTAATGCACTGTCACGGTATCCGTTGCAGCTGGTTTTGCGCCTTCACCTGCCGTTACAACTTCGTACTGCAATCCTGTTGCTGTGGAATGTACTCCGTCTTTCGCGGCATTTTCGTGCAAGAATGCTTCGCCAGACATTCTGTTTTGGGCAAACTCTTGTTCAGAAGCAGCCTGTAAATAATTCTGTATGATTGTATTGGCCATTTCTGGCGTGTATTTCATTTCTTTCCCTTGAAAGGCATCGCTAATTGCTTCAGCCAATGCCGACGGATCAATTCCACTAAGATTCTGTTCCATCAAACTTCCGGCGATACTCATGCCCACACAGTAACTTACTGCTTTTACTTCTTCTGTCATTTTCTTGATTTTTCACAAAGGTACTTATTTGTTGGGCAAGGCAAATGAAAATTTGATCCCTGCGGGAATTTGATGCTGCGCCCGCCACTGCGGATTGGGAAACAATTCAGAATTTGATCCCTTCGGGAATTTGATGCTGCGCTGATGGAGCATGGAACATGGAACATGGACTAAATCAATCTTCGAATTGAATAGCACCAAATTCTAAATTGCTTAGTATCAAATTCCAAGGAAATCCATTGTCAAACCATAAAATCCATGTATTTTTCGAAGTGTTAAATCGAAATATCATGAAAAAAATCATTCTTTTCACCCTAGCCATGGGAATTGTTGCCTCACTTTCATCGTGTAAAGGAAAATATGACAACAGCAGTGCTCCCAAAATCAATGCGACCGTAGAATCTGCTTTTTCGGAATTTTCCAACATGGCTGATCAAGCCGTAACAGGTAATTTATTTTACTACAAAAATGGAACGCTGATCGTCAATGATGTGGCATCTGGAACTGTAAACAACGAACTGAAAGCTCCTTGCAGTGTAGTTATTACCCTTGACACATTAAACTCTGCAAAAACCATCACCATAGATTGGGGCACGAGCAATTGTGACTGCAACGATGGAAAGCAACGTCGAGGTAAACTCATTACAACTTTTACAGGTTCGTATTATGCGCAAGGCACTGTGATTACTCATACACCTATCGATTATTATGTGAATGACAACAAAGTTGAAGGAACTAAAGTTGTTACGAACATGGGATTGAACACACTCGGACAACCGTATTACAACGTAGCCATTGATGGTGTTGTTACCCTTGCAACCGGAGAAATCGTGAACTACACTTCATCGCGAGTCAGAACATTCACGGATGGTTTCTCAACACTCTTGAACTTCTACGACGACGAATACGACATCACCGGAACAGCCAATGCGACTGTCGCAAATGGTGACGGTTATGTCGCAAACATCACTTCACCGCTACACATCAAAATTGGTTGTGCCTATATCACAAAAGGTGAATTGGAAATTACGCCAACTGATAAACCCATGCGCATCATCAATTATGGCGATGGAACGTGCGATGGGACCTTTACGATTACCATCAATGGGAATACGTATACTGTGATGGGGTAGTTTTTAGTTTTTAGTTTTTAGTTATTAGGTCGTTAGTTGTTAGTTAGTCACTATTGACAAAAGATCGCTGCGCTGATGGACAAGGGACAAAATACTCAAAAAGTTACGAGTTACTGCTGACAAAAGACACTTCTACGCTCTATGAGCTTCGAAGGACAAGGGACCGCTGCGCTGATGGAGCATAGAACATGGACTGAATCAATCTTCGAATTGAATAACAAATTCATAATTCCTAATTAGACAAAAGACCCGTCAGCCGCGGCTGACTATAAGACAAAAGACACAAAGACT
Source organism: Crocinitomicaceae bacterium (assembly GCA_044353545.1). GTDB lineage: Bacteria > Bacteroidota > Bacteroidia > Flavobacteriales_D > Crocinitomicaceae > M0103. Next base: position 8,019 of record JBILBT010000068.1, read on the forward strand.
TGATCTTTTTTCACTGTCAAGATTAACTGGTTTTTTACGACTGAAGGTAATTCGTAATTCGTGGCTTCGAGTCTGCTGGCGCACCTCAGCCACCTAATTCGTAACTAGTAATTAGTAATACTTGGTTTCGAAAAGTTGAAATTGAAGTTATAGGTCATGGACAACTGCAAGGTGTGATTGCGTTCTGCCTTGATTCCGTCTACTTTCACAACATATTGATTCAAGTAACCAAGTTGTAGATTGAAATCTTTGGTAAAACGCCAGCCAAGTGCTCCGTATAGACGGTTTTGATCCAAAATGTTTTTTCCAATTCCTTTTCCAAATCCCAAGAATGGTTCATCGTAAATACTCAAGAACAAGGTATTGTCTTTCATTTCTTTGCGACTCAATGGTAGCGTGATCATCAATCGATAACGAATTCGGTTTCTGAAGGCGTATCCATTTTGTTCATCAAGTCCAGCTATTCCAAGCTTGTATTGTTCGAGGAATCGTTGTTCCAAGCGATAGCGGTGTTGAATGTCTACGCGGCCAAGCTTGTTTTTCACAATAAACTGTTCCCAAATTCGATGTTCATTGAACGAGTGAGAAACGGGTTGATCTCCATATTCGAAGGTTTTAATCCATCCATACCCTGCTGTCCATTGCGTTTGATTTTTCGCATAATAGTCAAGCCCCAAGCGAAGCAATGACTGTTGCCAATCTTGAAAAACATTGGCACTTTCATCACGGCCTGCTCGACGCCATTGGTATTCGGTGTGAAGTCCCCAACGGTCATTAATTTTATGGTTTCCAAAATACATAATCCAGCCATGGTTTTGCGGCGAAATTATCTTTTGGGAAGAAACAGTGTGCATTGCTGGAAAGATGGTAACACACAAAATAATCAGCTTTCTTATCATGGCTTGCGCTTACGATGAACTGACAGCTTATGTTTCGATATCGGTGAAAACTCGTCAATTCCCATAATCAACAAATGTCCACCTTCCGTTTCAAAATCATCTTTCAAGTGGTGAAGTGTTTCGATGACTGAGTGATCTACCAATACGCAATCGCTCACATCCAAAACGACATCTGATGTCAAAGGAAACTCTAAAAGTTTATTTTTCACTTTTATAAAGTTGCTAAACACAGCTGCGCGATTGACTTGTAGATGATTTAATCGTTGAATCACACAATGTATTGCTAAACAAATTGAAGTCCTTGCAAAGCGCGATACCACACTACTTCTTTCACAAACATTTCATCGCTAATGAAAATCAATCGAAATTGTCAAGAGTTCTGAATTCAATCCATCGTTATCCGTCACAAGAACACAATTCATTTTATCTCCTTGACTTTCAACGATTGTAATGGACTCTACCTTAAACTTTTCGCGTTTGTCCTTTCCAACAAGTTGCACAGTTTCTGGCCTATAATGCTGTTGAATATTCTCTAGATCAATCACTCCAAGATAACTGCCCAATATATCACCGTCCTTCACCCAATCGTCAGTATCCTCAACCGATGCAGTAAAAACAATGCGCTTGTACTCCTGATCTCCAGCTGCTCCTGAGAATCCAGCTCGAATGTCATTCATTTCAGGCAAGTCAATTGAATAAACCTTTAATTTCAATATGGCTGACCCATCGTGTATAAACTCCATAAAATGTTCAACATTCATCACAATCAACTTATTCTTCCCCCGGTTGAATAGATAGAGTTTTCCGTTGACCTCAGCCGCAGCTTCGATATTCAATTCACTTGGTTCAAGTTTGCCTTCATCTCGAATTTGATCATAAAGATTTTGTAGTGAAAAGGTTCGTATTTTATTTTTCTCTTGTAAATCAATAATTTTACCCTCAAAACGATGCGGCTTTTTTGATCCAGAACCAAAAACAACGAGGTACAACTTTCCTTTCCAAGAAATTTTAGTCATCGCTTCGAAATCGTGTTTTTCAGCTTTAGGCAATATTCCTTCTTCATTGGGTAGGTAATCACCCAACATATATTGTGCAGTGCGATTGAATGAAGCGTCCAACACATAAATGAAAGGTGCGTTATCTCCAATAACAAAATACGAATTTCCTATGTATTCAATTCCAGATGCAGATGGGACATCGGTTAATTCCCGAATTGATTTTACCTCACATTTCATGTTCTCCTGTGGTTGACACGATGATAGCATTGCAAAGATGCCGATGACTTGAATCCAATTTTTCGGAGTTCCCACTTATTTTAATCCAAAATGCTTTTCTGCTTCGTCTGCGATATAACCTCCAATAGCTAAGGATGCTGTAGCCGCCGGTGAAGGAGCGTTCAAGACATGGATTGAACGTCCATGGTACTCGATTCTGAAATCATCACGGGTATCTCCATCTTGAGCCAATAAAAGGGCACGTACACCTGAACGACCCGGATGAATGTCTTCCATGGTCAATGAAGGAATCATGCGTTGAAGTGTTTTCAAGAACAAGCGCTTCGAAAATGCTCTGCGGTATTCATTGATTCCGAAAGACATGTTGTTGAAGAATAATTTCCAGGTACCGCCATAGGTCAAGGCATCTACAGTATCACGCAAAGAGAAGTCTGTCTTTCCGTATCCTTCGCGCTTGAATGTAAACACGGCATTCGGGCCACATTCTATTTCTCCGTCGGTCATTCTGGTAAAATGCACCCCTAGGAATGGAAAGTCTGGATCAGGAACAGGATAAATCAGATTTTTCACCTTATGCTTGGCTTCTTCTGTGAGTTCGTAATAATCGCCACGGAATCCCACAACCTTTTCTTTTAAGTTAACTCCATCCTTCTTGGCCAATCGGTCGGCTTGCAATCCGGCACAGAAAACAAGGTATTTGGCTTCAAATGAGCCTTTATTGGTAATGATTTTCGATGTTTCTTCTCCTTTTTCAATGTCCAGCACTTCATGACCGAGGTGCATTTCACTTGCTGAATTGATGGCCAAGGCGAGTTCAGCCATCTTCTCTGTCGCACCTCTAAAATCAATGATTCCTGTGCAGGGCACCCAAATTCCACCAATACTTTCAACGTATGGTTCGATGTCTTTTACCTCGTTAGCGTTAATTTTCTGAATGCCTTCAATGCCATTCTCCAAACCAGTTTTAAATACTTTGTCGAGATTCGGAAGTTCTTTTTCACTGGTCGCAACAACCACTTTTCCACACACATCGTGCGCGATGCCATATTCTTTGGCAAAAGCAACCAATTCGTGACGGCCTTGAATGCAGTTTCTTGCTTTAAGTGACCCTGGCTTATAATACAACCCAGAGTGGATAACCCCAGAATTGTGTCCAGTTTGATGATCGGCCAATTTGTCCATCTTCTCAATCAATATGATTTTCAAGTTTGGGTTTTTCTTTTGGAGCTTATAAAATGTGGCCGCTCCAACGATGCCTCCACCAATTACTGCGATATCAAATGCCATTGCCTATTTTTTAATGTGCAAATTTAAGGATTATCAAGCGGCTTTGTCCATTGAAAACAAAAAAGGCTACATTTCGGCAGCCTCTTTTTCATTCCATCAAGATGTAATCTATTGATTCTTTTATTGTTTCACCAGTGCACTGGTATACACTTGATCATTGGTAACGATTTTCACGATGTATCGACCCGACGGAAAAGCTGCCATATCGACTTGCGATTCCGCGAA
>JBILBT010000303.1:0-3680 GCA_044353545.1 Crocinitomicaceae bacterium
TGCTTTATCCGCTCAATTATGGCCTTTTGGTTTGGATCGCAGCTAAGGTCTTTGAGCTAAATCTAATCGCTAAAGCCCTCTATTTCTGCGCGATGCCCTTGACAGGTATGTTTGCCTATTACTACATCCGTTTTTTCTCAAAAACAGCCTACCGCTGGAAGTACATGTTTGTCCGAATGAATGAAAGCAAGGCCTTAGATGACTTGCAAAAATCGCGCGACCGGCTCATTGATTTGTTGCATTCTTTGGACTGATTAAGGACAAGCAATTACAACTGACTTGGGTCTTTTTCGCAAAACGAGATCACCCGGCTTCAATTCCTTGATGGCAACTGAATCCTTTTTCCAATCCATTATCGTTGCGTGAATCTTCAGTGACCTCCCCTGACGAGAAATCCACAAAGAATCATTGCGAAGCAAATGGCAGGGAATGTATAGGTATTCGCTTTTTCGCAGTCGCTGAATCGTGATTTTTTCACCTCTCGTTAACACCGTCGTCGAAAGGCTACATTCGATCGTGGCATAGGCACTGTCTTTGCTACGGGAAATCTTGATCACCCGACCTTTCACCTGTTTTTTGTTCAAGGAAAGGCTCACCTCATCTTTCAGTTTCAGCAAGTCAAGTTCCTCTTTTGGGACCTTAAACTCCGCAAAATAACTTTGAAAAGGAGCAATCTGCGCGACACATTCTCCAACATGAATTTGATCGCCTATTTTTTTATTGATTGATAAAACAGTTCCAGAAAAAGGCGCGAAGAAATAATACGCTTCGATGCTTTCCTCTAACTTTTCCACCTCCTTATACGCTTCCGTAAACTCTTGCATTTTCTTATTCTTTGATTCTTTGATGAACGGAGGGAAAGCTGGAAGCCGTTTCGTCGGAAGCAAGGTGGATGTAAAGGAATCCCAAAAATCCGATTGTGAACCGTAGTCGATTGCAATTTCCTGATTTAATCGTTCGGCAAGGACCTTTAGCGCTTTCTTCTTTGCGCTAATTTCCTTGTAGAGTTTGTAAATATCCTGTTTAAACAAGATGTCATTTTCTTGAAATGTTTTGCCCACTTCGAGAGCAAAGTCACCTTGCAATAAAGTGCCGGATATGGCGAAGGATACATTCTTGATACCTAAGGGTTTAATGATTCCCTCGTACTGCACAAGACCTGAATCTTTGTACAAAATAGGAACAATTGAATCTACTGAATACGTTTCATTTTCCTGCTTGTGCTCGATGCGTTTTGTTTGGGTGCTCCTCCAAAAGAATAGCCCCACGAGCAGCAAAAAAAGTGGAGTTAACAAAAAAATCATATATCTGCGAGTCATTGCAATCAATTGAAGTCCATAAATATACGTTAACGACCCTGATGAATTGCGTTACGAATTCATCCGCAAGGTATTTAATTTCACGAGAAGTACTTACATTCGTAACATGTGTGGAATAGCTGGCTTTATTGACTTGAAAAACAGGTCGAACGCAGATGTGCTTCGGGCCATGACCGATCAACAAATTCATCGGGGTCCTGACGGAAGCGGCACGTCCTTGCTTACGTTCGGAAACGCAAGTATCGGACTTGGTCATCGCAGACTTGCCATCATCGACCTCTCCGAAACGGGACACCAGCCTATGGCCTTTGGTCATTTGACCATTACCTTCAATGGTGAAATCTACAATTACAAAGAAATAAAACGCGAACTTGAAAAGCTTGGTCACAGTTTTTCGGGCCATTCTGATACTGAAATGATTCTTCACGCTTTCGCCGAATGGGGAGCTGCGTGCCTGGACAAGTTCATTGGCATGTTTGCTTTCGTCATTGTGAACATCACGGATGGATCTATTTTTATCGCCCGAGATCGCGCTGGTGTAAAACCTTTCTTCTACTACCACGCCGACGACTTATTTTTGTTTGCTTCGGAGTTAAAGTCCTTTCACGCACACCCAGCCTTCAAAAAAGAAATCGATTTAAATGCAGTTTCCGCATTCATGCAATATGGAAACGTACCTTCTCCGCACTGTATTTTTAAAAATGCCTTTAAACTTCCTCCAGGGCACTTCTTGACCTTCAAATTGGAAGAAAAACTGCACATTCCAACACCGACGCGCTATTGGAATGTATACGATGCATACAATCGACCAAAATTGGATATCAGCGAAGAAGAAGCCATTACTGAAACAGAAAAAATCATTCAATCGGCCTGCGAATACCGCATGGTCGCTGATGTGCCTGTAGGTGTATTTCTTAGTGGAGGCTATGATTCTGCTTGCGTTACCGCACTTCTTCAAAAAGACAGAACAGAAAAGCTCAAAACATTTACGGTTGGTGTACCGGATATTGGACTGAACGAAGCGCCTTACGCAGCCGATGTTGCGAAGTACTTAGGCACCGACCATACACAAATCGATTGCACAGAAAAAGAAGCCATTGAACTGATTGCTGAACTTCCTTTTTATTACGACGAACCATTTGGAGATAGCAGTGCCATACCAACCACCTTGGTGAGTAAAATGGCACGAAAAGAAGTGACTGTTGCCCTTAGTGCAGATGCTGGAGATGAAGTTTTTGCGGGATACAACCGCTACGACTACCTTATGCGCTATGGAAAAAAGATGGAACAACTGCCTAAATTTGTGCGCACGACAATGGCTTCTGTCATGGAGCGTGTTCCCTCTGAACGTATTCCTGTATTGCGTAATAAATACAATTTTCACAACCGCTACGAGAAGTTGAAAGGAATTCTTCGCAACCCAAGTTCACAACAAATCATGTTGAGCTTGAGTCAGCAATACACGGATGACCAAATGAATGCTCAAGTCTTGCTAAATCCGGCAAATCATTTGCCGACAAACTACATGTCGTCGGAGTTGCAAGATGAATTCTTTAGTCCACTCGCATACATGATGGCCATCGATTACCAGACCTATTTGCCCGATGACATTCTTCAAAAAGTCGATCGCGCAACCATGACCGTGAGTCTAGAAGGCCGTGAACCCTTTTTAGATCATCGCGTGATCGAATGGGCAGCGCAATTGCCCGATCATCTGAAGTACCACGGCGGCATAAAAAAGTATATTCTCAAGGAAATTGTTCACCAGCACATCCCAAAATCATTACTCGACCGACCAAAAATGGGATTCGCAGTGCCGATTGCAAAATGGTTGCAAACGGATTTGAGGGATTTGGTTCATGAACAATTGTCCTCGTCACGCATCCTTCAACAAGGAATTTTTCAGCCGATGTTCGTCAAACGTTTGAAGGATGATTTTTACGGTGGTAAAAAAGAACTGGACACCAAATTGTGGTACATGCTCATGTTTCAGCTCTGGTACTCTGAATGGATGGAATCCTAATTTGAATTGATTTGAGAAAAATCTTATACATCTCCTACGACGGGATGACCGATCCGCTAGGACAATCACAAGTGCTTCCCTATTTGGTTGGTCTAACAAAAAAAGGATGTCGGTTTCATTTGATCAGTTTTGAAAAGCACGAACGTTTTGAAAAATTTGAATCGACCATTCGACAAATTTGCAGCGATGCCGGTATAGAATGGCATCCGCTTTCCTATACCAAAAAACCACCTCTACTTTCGACGATTTATGATGTGCAACGCATGAAGAAGTTGGCGCATTCTCTCCACAAAACACATCAATTCGATATCATCCATTGCCGCAGTTATATCTCTGCT
>JBILBT010000304.1:0-3668 GCA_044353545.1 Crocinitomicaceae bacterium
TACTCGAATTGGTATTTGAGGCGGCCACCGTACACCGTCAATTTCACGATCCTCGTGAGGTGCAGATGTCTTCTTTATTGAGTATTAAAACAGGCGGATGTCCGGAAGATTGTGGATACTGTCCGCAGGCCGCACGTTACCATACGGATGTGGAAGCGCATAAGTTAATGTCAGTAAATACAGTTATTGAACAGGCTAAAAATGCCAAAGCCAATGGATCGTCTCGCTTATGCATGGGCGCTGCATGGCGTGAAGTGCGCGACAACAAGGATTTCGATTCTGTGGTTGAGATGGTACAAGCTGTAAACGACCTCGATATGGAGGTGTGTTGTACCTTGGGTATGCTGAATGAACATCAAGCGCAGCGACTGAAAAATGCGGGTTTATTTGCTTACAACCACAATTTGGATTCATCACCTGAGTTTTATGGTGATGTGATTTCAACGCGCGAATACCAAGACCGACTGAATACAATTGACAATGCACGAAAAGCGGGTATTTCTGTCTGTTCAGGCGGTATAATAGGAATGGGTGAGGCAATTGAAGACCGTGTGGGATTGTTGTGGTCGTACATGCAAATGGAGACTCCGCCAGAATCGATTCCAATCAATGCACTTGTTGCGGTTGAAGGTACGCCTTTGGAAGATCAAAAGCCAATTGAACAGTGGGAAATGATTCGCATGGTTGCAACAACGCGCATTGCCTTCCCTGAGTCTGTTGTGCGCCTTTCTGCAGGAAGAACGAAGATGAGCATGGAAGCACAAGGCATGTGTTTTATGGCGGGCGCAGGATCCATCTTTGCGGGTGATAAATTGCTGACAACCCCGAACCCTGATTTTAATGAGGACAAAGAAATGTTCAATATTCTTGGTTTAATCCCTAAAGAAGCATTCGCAGGGAGTGAAAAACCGGTTTCAATGCCTGACTCATTGATTGAAGAACGCAAGAAACGTGAATTAGAGCGAGAAGCCGAATTGAAAAATGCGCGAGAAGAAGCACTAAAAAACGGCTTTGAACCAAGAAAAATTACAGTTTCCTAATCCTTCAATCGATGGATAAAAAACTGATTGATAAATTAGTAAAACGAGAAAATGAGGGGACTTTACGTTCCCTTTCTTTTTGTTCTGGAATGATTGATTTCTTCTCGAACGATTATCTTGGATTTGCCTCCCGACCTACAGCAGCGTATGATGGGCAATTTTCGAGTACGGGTTCTCGACTGATTTCGGGGAATTCTTCCATTGCAGATGAGTGTGAACGTTTCTTGGCAAGTCGATTTGATGCTAGCGCTGCATTGATTTTTAATTCAGGTTACGATGCTAACCTTGGCTTTTTCAGTTCGGTACCTCAGAAAGGCGATACAGTGGTATATGACGCCTATGTGCATGCAAGTATTCGTGATGGCATTCGATTGTCCTTTGCCTCTGCATTTTCTTTCAAACACAACGATCTTGAAGATCTTCGGCATAAGCTTTCTCGAGCAGCAGGCACTATTTATATTGCCGTTGAAGGTATTTATTCAATGTCTGGAGACCAGGCTCCTTTAATTGAAATCGTTCGTATTGCAAAAGAATACGGAGCATACATCTATTTAGACGAAGCACATTCAGCCGGTGTATTGGGAGAAAATGGTGCTGGTTTGGCATTTGAGCTAGGTATTGCCGATGACATTTATGCACGACTTGTGACCTTTGGGAAAGCGTTTGGCGCACACGGTGCTTGTATTTTATCTAGCGAGAATACACGAAACTACTTGATTAATTTTGCACATTCTTTCATTTACACGACAGCCCTTCCTCCAGAACAGTATGTACGCATAATGGAGATTTTGCGAGATGCTGACCTCGAAACGAGACGCATGAACCTGCATAAGAATTGTCAATTGCTCAATGAGAAGTTAGGTATAGAAAGGGATGAAAATTCTCCTATTCTGATGCTTGGTGCAGATAACAGAAAACAGCTTAGTCGGATCTCTTCTTCGTTAAATTCGGCCAAGTTTGCTGTTAAACCTATTTTTCACCCGACTGTTCCTCTAGAATGCGAAGGAATTCGAATCAGTATGCATGCCTTCAATACTGCGGATGAAATTGACTCTTTTGCAAGCCAGTTGATTGAATTACGCCCGATTCAATTTTGAACGGAAGTCAGTTAAATCAATAGGAACGTATCGATCGGCTTCACACCAATTTGTCACATACTCATTCAATGCGTGTCCAAGTTCAATGAATGAATTGCTCCCTTCTTTTTGAATGTATGTCAAGGCGCCGGCAGCAAAGATTTGCGAGCGGACATAAGGACTTTGTTGGGCACTTAAAAAGATAAAAGAAGCATTTGAGTTGTTCGCATGGATTTGAGACATCACCTCAAGTCCCTTCAATGTTTTGAGGTCGTAATCTAAAATCACAAGAATTTGGCCATTTTCAGCCAATCGAATACACTCTAATTCATCATCCACCAAAATCGAATTGGTGTATCCAGATTTTTGAAGTACACTGTGCACCAATTTCCCCAAAAACGGGTCGTCATCTAAGATGATTATACGGAGAGCTGACTTTTCCATAGTATTTGTTTCCGACGCCATCGAAAACAATATGCCAAAATAATAAATACCTGTAAATCAGTAATATATTAATTTAATGTTATGCTTATATTGTCAAAATGGTAAGTTTATTCCCAAATTGGGATACGGTTTTAGGGACTTTGAAAAGTTACGTGTTATTAATTACGTGTTATTAATTACGAGTTACGAATTACGAATTACGAGTTACGAATTACGAGTTACGAATTACGAGTTTGGTGGCTGAGGTGCGAAAGCTGTCTCGAAGCCATGAATTATGAATGTTTGGTGAGTTGACACTCAGTAAGAAAAAAATAAAAATCCCCTCGTGGAGGGGCAAGGGGGGTTTTATACATGCTTCCTTAGCTATAACGCAGGTGTCAATACCAGAGATGTTCACTAAAATTCGCTTTTGATATTCCGCCCCATCGGCTTTTCCACAGCGGAGGTGAGCGAACAAAACCTGAACATAATTCAAAATGACCAAAAGTACAACGTGCAATTTAGATAAAACATAAAGGTGGTTTTAGTCGGACAACAATGATTACGAGTTGGCTCATTCTTCTAGGCTAAAGCTTACAGGATTCTAACTGATGAGTTAAAATCAAATGTCCTTCATCATAATGTGGCTTCAAGTCTGCTATCGTACCCCAGAAAATCAGAGTAGAAAGCGATCAAGTCTTAAAATCTTGACATCCTCCTATGTTTGTTATCTACTAAATTTAATCAAAATTAGGTGAAAAAGAATGAGAGTCAGATTGACATCCAAGAAGCATAAAATGTATTCTGAATTTTAGGAATTGCCTCATTCTTTTTTTCTTCTCAGACTTTGAACAGAATGTAAGAAATCGTTAATAGAGCGATATTCAGAATAACCAATAGGAGAAAAAAGTGTAAGAAGAAAATCACTTAATTGAAACTTTAAAAATGTTCATATGCAAAAAGTAATTAAAAAGGTTGTTGGCATTGATGTTTCTCAAAAAGCATTGGATGTTCAGATGGGTATGTTTTATGATTCGTTAGAGTCAATTTTATTTACTCATAGGGTATTAGCAAATAATGAAAAGGGTTTTGAACGCATACTTGAGCTTTGCATCAAGGATTTAGGTGG
>JBILBT010000069.1:0-11560 GCA_044353545.1 Crocinitomicaceae bacterium
TCCTAAAATCTTAATATCTTAGAGTCTTAACATCTAAAGTGAATTACGAATATTGCAATTAAACCTCAATTTTTCGAAGAACAATCAAAGTCCTAAAATCTTAATATCTTAGAGTCTTAACATCTAAAGTGAATTACGAATATTGCAATTAAACCTCAATTTTTCGAAGAACAATCAAAGTCCTAAAATCTTAATATCTTAGAGTCTTAACATCTAACATGAAACGCATTCTTTTTCTCATCATTTTTAGTTTCGCCGCAATCTTGGTGATCTACTTCAATAACCGTCCTGCGCCGGAAAAAGAGAAATTACCCATCATCAATCCCGCTGAATTGAATGAAGAAATGGTTGATCCTGAGCTGCAGCGTTTAGGACTTGGGCACACTATTGGTAACTTTTCATTTTTGGATCAACAGGGAAAAGTGGTCACGCAAGATGCCGTGAAAGGAAAGGTCTTTGTCGCCGAATATTTCTTCACCACATGTGGAACAATTTGCCCAAAAATGAACCAGCAAATGCAACGTGTACATGGCAAATTCAAGCAGGACAATCGCTTTCGGATTTTGAGTTTTACAGTCGATCCGGATACAGATACGGTGGCTCAATTGAAGCGCTATGCTGACGGTCATGGAGCCAAAGCGGGCCGATGGATTTTTTTAACGGGGAAAAAACAGGAGCTGTATCTATTGGCTCGAAAATCATTTTTCGTTCTTAAACCTGCAGAAGTAATGAATCAAGGGGATGTTGGGAGTGATTTCATACACACAAATAATTTTGTGCTTGTAGATCAAAAGATGCGAATTCGCGGGTATTACGACGGTACCTCTCCGAAAGAAGTATCAAAATTGATTCACGACATTGGTCTTGTTCTGGAAGAATAATCAGCGCACAATGACCTGAAAGGTCTGAATTTGCCCCTTGGTCCCCTGTAATTTTAAGAGGTAATTCCCTGGCTGTAGTTTCTGAGTTCCAATAGCTGTCTCTTGTGGCATAATACTCCCTTGATCTACAATTTTTCCCTGTGCATTGATCCATTGATAACGACTTGGTGGTGTCGATGAAATGAAATAAACGTCACCCTGCGTTGGATTCGGGTAAATGTTAATGAGTTGTCCAGCAAGGACTTCAACAGCATTTTGAGGGTCTAGCAGGTAGTTTCCCAGTTGGGCACTTAAATCAATGGTGTGGAGTTTTTGAGGAATATCGATGATCGACTGGGAAAAATATTCATTGGATAAATAGTACTTTAAGCCGTTGTTTGTCGCGATGCCTTCTACTTGATGAAAGGATAGATTCAATCCCATCCGGCGTTTGTTTCCAGATAGAAAATCGGTTCCCGTGAAATCGTAAAGAAGAAACAAAAAGGGCTGTAAAACAGCAGTGTATCCACACAATGTAATTAGGCGTTTGTCTTCCAGGTACGTCGCTCCTGTGATTAATCCTTGGACATCCAAGGTTCCGCGAAGTGTAGCCGAATAGCTTCCAGGAACCTTAGGCAAGGCGTAGATACTTGTTTTGGTGCTCACCCATTGCTTGGTAAATAGAAAGATGCTGTCTTGCGAAACAATGAAGGCCTCGCAATCAAAATCGGTGCTGTTGGCACCTGTTCCTGTAAAATCGGTTTGGTTGGAATAGGAAAAATAAATGGTGTCGATCAGAGGTGCCCCAGAGAGTAGTGACACTTTTTCGATGCGTAGAAAGTGTAAATCTGTTCGATTGCCATTTCCGTTATTTCCAAAATCACCGAGATAGATGTAATTGGCATCTTGTGAAATTTCTTCCCAATCGGTGTTGATCGTTCCTGCAATTGATGTGCTTTGAAGAATGGCACCTGCAAGTGTATCGATGCGGTATACATTCAAGTCACTGTTGTCATTGTGAGTCCATAAACTTGAATTCCAAGAGATCAACCCAGATGTTTCCACCAATGCGCTACTTAAGACAACGCTTGTTAGTGGTGTAATGTTCACATTGGCATAGGTACAACTCCCGTCATTTTGTGTCGCGGAGGCGGAGTAGTTGTTCGCTAAAGGATCGGTGCAACCGAGAATCTGCGCAAAGCTTTGCTCGGCATGGGTGCTCAAAAGGACACAAAGTCCAACGAGAAAAAAGCGATGGCGAAAAGCGATGGTCATTATTGAATGATGAAGCGATGAATGAAAACTTGACCTTTGCTATCTGTGGAATGTAGAAAATATATGCCCGATTCTTTCAGAGATAAATGTGTTTCGCCTTCAACGATTTTTGCTTGCATCACCTCTTGTCCAAAAGCATTGGTAATGGAAATACGCAATGGCTCAATACAGGAAATTGAAAAACTGCCGTTTGACGGATTTGGGCGTATGTTAAGCTTAGTTTCCTTTAAGTCAATGGTCTCGCTTGAACAGGACAAGTCATTGATGTATTGCCAGATGAAGTCATTCAGCAGGAAAGGAACAAAAGAACTATCAGGTGCATCACCCATTCGGATCCAAGTCATGTTTTGGGAGGGAACTACATTGATAAATTGACCATTTTTGCCAAGCGCAGCATACATATCACTTGGCGCGTTTGGATTCCAGCTTCCTGGAAAAACCAATTGAGATTGCGGCACCATAAAGCTTTGTTTGCCATTCAACCACCACAAATAGCCATACGATTCATTCAAGCCCTGAGAGGTATTGACCATGTCATTGAAATACGTTTGGTCCGTCATGATTTGATTTCCGTTCCAATTTCCTTGATTCTGCATGAGCAAGCCAAATCGCGCCATGCTGCGTGCTGTGCTGAAAAACACATGGTTGTAATCGACCGTGTAAAAAGAGCCGGTCATCCCGGTCGGAATCTTCAGGCGCTGAGTCGTATAGGCATTCAATGGTTGACCTGTAGCCATCTGAATCACGCTGTCGAGGAGGGTATAGGGTCCATTGTGATACGCCCAGCGCGTTCCAGCGTCGGCAACATAATCCAAACAGGTATTCAAGGTGCAATATGGATCAGTTCCAGCATCGTCAAGTCCACTTGTCATCGTCAATTGATTCCGGACGGTGATCTTTTCTTCTTGAGCAGGTGTGCAGTTTGTCCAACCTGGACCTAGAATGTTTGAGGTGGTATCATCGATGGACAAGTACCCGTCCTGCTGCGCCATTCCCACCATAAAAGAAGTAATGGTTTTTCCCGCCGATGCCCAATACCATGGTGTAGATGCAGTGTGGCCTCCAAAGTATTTTTCTAGAACAATTTTTCCATCCTTCAACAGGATAAAGGCCTTGGTATTGGTGCTGTCCAAGTAGGAATAAAGACTATCAATTTGTGGCTGACACCAACCCAATGATTGTGGTGCAATCGTATCCCATTGGTCACCAAGTATTGGCGGAAAATACAGTCCTTGTGCCTCAGAAGTGAAGCTTGATACAAGCAAAAAGAGAAGGATGAATCGTTTGATCATAGAACAAAGGTAGGGAATAAGACAAAAGACTCGTCAGCCGCGGCTGACTCAAAGACTTTTTTAAAGTTACGAATTACGAATTACGAATTACGAGTTGTTGGATTTTAGCTTTGACGCTCTGAAATTCCCGAAGGGATTCCGCCGCCGCGGACGCAGCAATCAAATTATAAATTGAACAAAGGACCGCTTCGCTGAAAGACTTTTTAAGGTTACGAGTTACAAATCACTGTTGTCCGATAAAAATTTACTGCTCTTCTTGAAACCATTGAAATCATTGGTTTTATGAAGTGATTTTAAAGTAAGGGGGTGGTTTTTATTTTATGTGATTTAGTCATTTAGTATTTAAACTGTTTGACCCCGATGGGGTCATTGGTCTTTCGGGAGGGCTTATGGTTACAAAGGTTTGACCCCTATGGGGTCCATAAACCAGAGTAATAGCGATTAGATAAAACATGAAGGTGGATTTAGTCGGACAACAATGGTTACAAATTATGAATGTTTGGTGAGTTGACACTCAGCAAGAAAAAAATAAAAATCCCCTCGTAGAGTGCCTGTCCCGCGAGGAACGCTGCGGGAGGGATTAAGGGGTGGTTTATACATGCTTCCTAATTCCCGAAGGGATTCCGCCGCCGCGGACGCAGCATCAAATTCTGAATTGGACAAAAGACCGCTACGCTGAAAGACTTTTTAAAGTTACGAATTACGAGTTACGAATTACGAGTTGTTGGATTTTAGCTTCGAGGCTCTGAAATTCCCTAAGGAATCAAATTTTCAATTGCGCAGCAACAAATTCTGAATCGCCTATGGCGTCAAATTGCGCAGCAACAAATTCTTAATTCTTAAATTCTCATCGTACATTCGCGGTGTGACGCAAATCAGCAACGAACGAATTCTTCAACTTCTCGCGGAAGCGAGTCAATTCAACGCGTCCGATTTGTTGGTTAACCTTGAGCGTGGTGTAGCACTAGAATTGGATGAATCTGCTCTTTCGCAAGATTTCGCTTTTTCTGGAACCCTCAAGTCGCTTTTCCAACAGGCCACGAAATCGCAGCGTGAACAGGGCGTTTTTCCACTAAGCCTTGCGCAAGGTCATATTTCTTGGAAGGTCAATGAGACCGTGGTAAATTCGCCGTTGTGGATTGTGCCAGTTGGCGTTACAATCAATAAAGTCAATGAAACTGTTCGACTGCAAATTGATGTCGAAAATGGTTTTGTGAATCCATTTGTGAAGATTCGCTTGACGAATATTTTTCAACTGGACTGCGAACCATGCTCATCCTTGGAATCTTTGGCTGAGCTGTTGCGAACTGCTGGCTTTGATGAAGTTCACACTTCTCCCATGTTTCTCGGAAATTTTCATCATCACCGCTTCGATATCATTCGTGAATTGGAGGAACTTGCGTCATTGCCCTTAAACAATGCCCTGCAGCAAATATTAGGTGACGCAGCCCAAGATTCTGATGCTCATTTTGACCTGAATAAAGCACTACTTTTTCCTGCAGACCCAGATCAGTTGAAAGTCTTCAAGGCTATTGAGACGGACCATGTTGTCATTCAAGGTCCGCCTGGGACAGGGAAATCACAGGTCTTGTCGAATTTGGTGGCGAAGCTACTCTTGGATAAACATTCCGTGCTGGTGGTATCAGAAAAACGGGTGGCCTTAGAGGTGATTCAGCGGAAGTTGAATGCCTTTGGGCTCGGACACCTCTGTTTTATTTCCACTTCAGAAACCATTTCAAAGGATGTGCTTGCTGATTTAAAAGCAGCCTGGCTTCGCCTTGAATCGTTTACACCAAACACTGAAAACCCACTTTTTCTCTCCGAACAATACCTGCATCAACTTCAGATGCAATTGGATTTGTTGAATTCAGAAACATTGGTTGGCGGTGTAAATTATGCCAGTTTTCAAGCGATAGCAAGAAAGCACGAGTTTGAACACTTGCCCTTTGTGAGCGATTTGCCTACAATGGATGAGTGGATTGAGCACAGGGGTACGATCGAAGAGTTGTATCACCACGATTTGTCTAACTCGGTTGCTTTGCTTCAGCGGTATGTGTTAAATGGTAGTGCCTTGCAATCCTTGGATCAATTCATCGAAAAGTGGAACAAGGAATTGACACGTCTCAAAAAAATCTTTTCGATTGTACAGTGGACCGATCTGCATAGTGCCATGAAAAAGGCAGCACTGTGTCAACACTTCGAAAGTGAATCTTTCCGAAAAAACGCAGCTATTTTGAGTGCAGGTTCGAAAGAACAAAAGCGTTTTTTAAGCTTGCGAAAGAAGTATCTGCAACTGAAAATTATCCAGTCGTCGATGGCTGGTGAGAAGGTGAATTGGAAGGTGCTCCCTACGCTTACAGAAACAGAGCGTTTGTTAGAGATGGCGAAAGAAAGTTCTTTTTTTGCACGAAATCGCTTCCGCTCTCAATGGAAAAACAAGGCAACTATACCTGTTCAAGGTGCTAGCGAAGCATTGAATAAATGGCGCCAATTTCTGCATCATGAGGCATCTATAGCGCAGATAAAAATTGAATTCTGCGAAATTGGTGTGTTTGATGTAGAGAATGAGCTAGAGTTGATTCATCTGCAAATCCAACAATATACGGAAGCATCCTTGTCGGAATGGATAAAAATTCCGGCAGAGGAACGCCAAGTACTCGCGCAAGAAAATGCTGCACTTCATGCATTATTTAGTGATTTGCGTACCCACCTTCGTTTGACGGATGATTCGAATCTCGCTGCAGTATTTTCCGAGATTTCCGGACAACTTTCTGGAATCCTAGCCCAGCAGAATGTGCTAAAAAACATGTCTGATGCTTTGCTGAGAAACCTGAAAAGTTACCCCACTTTTGAAGCCTACGAAGCGTCCATTTGCAAAAGCAATTATACACGGTTGGTGACGCAGTTTCCGCAACTTGCGAATTTTTCTCAGGATAGAATGCTTCAGAAATGTGCAACAATTATCGCTGAACAAGACACAGAGGCTGTTCAGTTTGCGCATTTGATTGAACGAAAACAGTTCGAGATGTTTCTGCACTATCAGCGCATTCTTCAAACGGCTTCCACAAAATTATCCGCAGAAGAAAAGGCCTTGAAAACCCAATTGAAAAAAGGGAAGGCCATCTTGGTCAAGGAGTTTGGGAAGTCAAGGAATTATCCGTCTTTGCGGGAGTTGTTTGCATCGGAAGCACGCATTTGGATTCAGCTGATCAAACCCTTGTGGCTGAGTAATCCTGCACAAGTGGCGAAGTGTTTTCCGCTCCAGCAGGGCTTGTTTGATGTAGCGATTTTTGATGAAGCCAGTCAGATTCCTTTGCAGAATGCCGTGGGATCAATTCAACGTTCGGGAAGAATTCTCGTAGCTGGTGATGAACAACAAATGGGACCTTCGACTTATTTTAAAACACAAGCGGATGATACCATCGACCTTTTGCATCAGGCTTCTTTTCATTGGAAAAATGTGTTGTTGCGGCACCATTACCGCAGTGAACATCCTGAATTGATTCGTTTTTCGAATAGAAATTTCTATAAAAATGAGTTGATCGCTTTTCCTTCAGCTCAAGCATCGAAGTCACCAATTCGTTTGCATTATTGTTCAGAAGGTGTTTTTGATGAGCGCCAAAATCATGTTGAGGCACGAGAGGTTGCAAAGCTACTGGAGCTTGCAGTTTTTGAAGAAGATCACCTAGGGGTAGTTGCATTTTCGGAAACACAATTGTCTGCTATTTTTTCGGCTTTATCTTCCCAATGTGTGGCGGCTTTGGAACAACGCATCATGGAGGGAACAGCCTTCTTCAAGTCCTTGGAGAATGTGCAAGGGGAAGAATGTGATCGCTTGGTCATTAGCCTAGGTTATGGACGTAATGTAGAAGGAGATTTTCACATGCGCTTTGGACCGCTCAACACGAAAAATGGTTCAAAACGGATAAATGTTTTACTCACTCGGGCGAAGCGACAGATTGACTTCTTTTCTTCAGTAACCTCCTCTGATTTCAAAATTTCAGACAACGAAGCGGTGGATTTGTTGCGCCGATTTTTAGCACATATAGAAATGGGATTTCTTCCAGAGTCTTCTTTGGAATTCCCGCTGAATTTAAGGCCTGAAGTGAAAAAAAACGTTTTGACTTTCGGTCAGATTTACCAGCAGATTTCAGACGCACACGAATTGGTTACCCTTGTGCGGGTGCTTGAAAATAGAGGATGGAGAATCCAGTTTACGGATTAATGTGCATCGAGCCAGTTGGCACCAACACCCACTTGAACCTCTAAAGGCACACCGACGTCAACGGCATGTTCCATACTTTCTTTCACTAAGGCTTTCACCACATCCACTTCTTCTGAAGGCACATCAAACACCAATTCATCATGTACCTGTAGAATCATGCGTGTCTTTAAATGGTGATTTTTTAGTGCATTGTGCACACGGATCATGGCCATTTTGATGATGTCGGCAGCTGAACCTTGAATTGGCGCATTGACGGCATTTCGTTCCGCAAATCCTCGAACAACAGCGTTGGCTGAATTGATATCTGGCAGGTAGCGTCTGCGTTTCATGATTGTTTCTACATATCCATCGTCGCGGGCATCAACCATCACGCGATCCATATAAGATTTCAGTGCACCAAACTGCTCAAAATAGCTGTCAATGATGGACTTTGCTTCTGTTCTGGAAATATTTAAACTCTGTGCCAACCCGAAAGCGGATTGTCCGTAGATGATTCCAAAGTTGACCGCTTTTGCTGCGCTCCTTTGCTCTCGAGTTACTTCATCCATGGGAATATTGAATACCTTGGAAGCAGTCGCCGTATGGATGTCGTGTCCACTTCTGAAGGCTTCAATCATTTGCACATCTCCACTCAAGGCGGCAATAATGCGCAATTCAATTTGGGAGTAATCCGCTGAAATCAACACATGACCTGCATCACGCGGAATAAAGGTCTTGCGAATTTCACGGCCCTTTTCCGTGCGAATAGGAATGTTCTGAAGGTTTGGGTTGTTGGAACTCAAGCGTCCTGTTGCTGTTACGGTTTGCATGAAGTTCGTGTGAATGCGCCCATCAACCCGGTCGGTCAACGTTGGCAATGGATCCACATAGGTGCTTTTTAATTTGCGCAACTGTCGGTATTCTAAAATCATCGGAATGATGGGATGGGCTTTCTCCAATTTTACCAACACATCTTCAGCGGTTGCATATTGCCCCGTTTTCGTTTTCTTCGCTTTGGGGTCGATCTTGAGGTAATCGAAGAGCACTTCACCTAGTTGTTTTGGGGAATCAACATTGAAATCTGTTCCAGCGGCTTCACGGATTGATTTTTCCAATATGAACAAGTGTTTTTCTAAATCTGCGGAATAGTCGTTCAGCGCTTTCACATCAATTGCAATCCCCTCTTGCTCCATGTCTTTCAACACCTCTACAAGAGGCATTTCCATGTTGTAGAACAATTCATTTAGGTGTTCTTTTTGAATTTCCGGCTCGAATATTTTTTTCAATTGCAGGGTAATGTCGGCATCCTCGCAGGCGTAATCAGATATTTCTTCGGGTTTCAAGTCTCCCATGTTTCCTTGTCCTTTCCCCTTTTTACCGATCAATGTTTCGATGGAAACAGGTTTATATTTCAAGTAGAATTCTGCCAAGAAGTCCATGCTCTGTTTCGACTCCGGATTGATGAGGTAGTGTGCAATCATCGTATCGAAGGTGGGAGCAGCGACATGCATTCCGTAGCGGTTGAGTACCTTTAAATCGTACTTGATGTTGTGCCCAATCTTCTCGATGGCTGTTGAATGAAAGAAAGATTCAAATTCTTTAACAATGGATTTTGCTTTCTCAAAGTCTAAAGGAATAGCGACATAAAATCCTTCACGCGCCTTGTAAGAAAACGACATTCCAACTAAATCAACGTGCAAAGCATCAAGACCAGTAGTTTCGGTATCGAAACACACTTCTTTTTGCTGAAGGAGGATTTCCAAGAGTTCTTTGCGCTCTTCGGGAGAGGTAATCAGGTGATAACTTGGCTTTTCCGTGACAATGGTTTTGTAGTCTGCGGTAGGTGTTGGATCCTGATCAACAAGCATGCTTTGCACGCCAAATAAATCAAGTTGTGCACTATCGCCCTTGCTTTTGCTTGCTGGTGCTACTGCTGCTGTGACAACGATTTCTTCACCGATTACGCGACGTGCAAGATTCCGAAATTCCAAGTCTGTAAAGATATCCTTTACCTTTTCAGCATCAGCATCGCACATGATTAGCGCATCTTCATCGAAATCTACTTCAAGGTCAGTGATGATGGTGGCCAACAATTTAGAAACGCGTCCTTGATCTGCGAAGTTGATGACATTTTCTTGTTGTTTGCCCTTCAATTCGTGCGCATGTTCCAACAAGCTTTCCATCGACCCGTACTTCTGAATCAAAGCTTTGGCGGTTTTTTCACCAATGCCAGGGATGCCGGGGATGTTATCGGCTGAATCTCCCCAGAGACCAAGAATATCGATGACCTGCATTGGGTTTTCAACCTCAAATTTTTCACAAACCTCCTTCACTCCCAGAATTTCCGGTGGATTACCCATCCGTCCTGGCTTATAAATAAAGGTCTTTTCAGTCACCAACTGACCGTAGTCCTTGTCGGGAGTCATCATGTATGTGGTATACCCTTTTGTTTCAGCAATTTTTGCGATGGTTCCAATGACATCATCCGCCTCATATCCACTGACTTCCAAAATCGGCACGTTAAAGGCTTCTACGATCCTTTTGATTGGCTGAATCATGTTGCGAATGTCTTCAGGCATTTCCTCGCGATGCGCTTTATAAGCTTCGAAATCTGCAATGCGGTGAACGGAACCACCAGGAGGATCGAAAACGACAGCAAGGTGCGTTGGTTTCTCTGTTTTTATGATGTCAATCAGCACATTGGTAAAGCCAAATGCGGCTGAAGTATTCTGACCTTTTGAGTTGATTCGGGGATTTTTTGCGAAGGCAAAGTATGCGCGATAGATCAACGCAAAGGCATCGAGCAAGAAGAGTTTTTTGTCAACAGATTTTGAAATCATTGTTTTCCCGAATTAATTGGATTGCAGAGTACAAAACTATTTTAAAATTTCTGTTAGCCGCATGAATGAGTGGGAAAGGTCATGAAGTTTTCACTTTTCTGGACCTGCTTTGAATACGGCGTGGTTGGTGGCTGCTGTTTTTGACTCGCGTTGTACGTTCGTGATGATGTCGCGAATGAGCAGGGTTAACTCACTTGCACGGGCTTTGATGTCGTCGCACTCATTCTCTCTGAGGTAATCCGTTTCAATAAGTAACTCAATCCAATAGGTGGTTTCGACACATTCTTTCTGTGCTTCATACATT
The DNA here is from genome assembly GCA_044353545.1 of Crocinitomicaceae bacterium. Classification (GTDB taxonomy): domain Bacteria; phylum Bacteroidota; class Bacteroidia; order Flavobacteriales_D; family Crocinitomicaceae; genus M0103. The sequence continues at coordinate 10,776 of JBILBT010000069.1, forward strand.
TTACGAATGGATTCTGCCTTTGACAGGGAATTGCTCGATTCACGCAATTTTGTTCCTACCGAGGTCCCAGCATGCATGAGTTGTTGGCTTAGGGTGTATTCGTTACGGTAATGCAAGACTTTGCAGAGGTTAATGATGCCAACAGAAAATTCAAATGACTTGGCAATAAGGGGTGTGTCTTTCATGATGAAGTGGTTTCATTATTTCACTTCAAGTTAACACTTTTATCCTAAAAACCAAGAAGAAAATCGAATTAATTGAAGATCAACTCCAGCTTGTGCCATCTTTTCCGTCTTTGACCACAATACCAGCTGCAGCCAAGCCATCACGAATTCGATCTGAAGTGGTCCAATCTTTATTTTCACGGGCATGTTGTCGCAATTCAAGGACAAGGCTCATCACAGGCTCCAATTTGGAATCCCCTTGTTGATTTTGTGTTTGTAAGCCAAGAACAGCACCTATAAATCCGTTCATTTCGTCGCCAAGAAGAGTTAAATCCGAATCTGAAATGCTTTCCTTTCCGTCGTTCACCAAGTTGATGTAACGTACAGCTTCAAACAAGGAAGCAATCAAAATCGGTGCATTGAAATCGTCATCCATGGCGTTATAGAAAGTGTCAATAAGCGCTTGGACATCAAACGATGAGGTGTTGCTTGTGTTGATTTTTTCTGTTAAAGCCAAGGCATCCATCAAGCGGGAAAAACCTTTTTCGGCGGCATTTAATGAATCTTCGGACAGATCAAGGTTGCTGCGGTAGTGAGCTTGCATCATGCAAAAACGAATCA